>NZ_JAKTIM010000015.1:0-42657 GCF_027855455.1 Acinetobacter sp. AOR01_HL
GAGCCTGTAAATTATTTTGTGTAAGTTCCATTTTTTATAAATGATCTTTTAATCGATCATCGAACTGAATCGTAAACCAATTCATTGCTAAACGCCAATTTTGAATTGGCATCGTCCATTTCTTCGCAGCATTTGATGTTGCTAAGTAAATGACCTTCTTTACTGAGTCATCAGATGAAAAGATTTTCCTTTTCTTCGTTGAATGGCGTATTACGCTATTCAACGACTCAATCGCATTTGTTGTATAAATTGCATGACGTATTTCGGCTGGATAGCTAAAGATCGTTCGGATATTTTCCCAATTGGCCCGCCAGGATTCTCCAATTTTGGGATACTGGTGATTCCATTGATCACAGAAGATGTCTAGGGATTTTAAAGCATTTTCCTCTGTACTTGCCTGATAAATCGCTTTCAGACCCGACGTAACAGCTTTGTAGTCTTTCCAGCTTACAAATCTCAGGCTATTGCGTACAACATGCACGATACACAGTTGAATATCAGTATGAGGGTAAACAGAGGCTATCGCGTCAGGGAAGCCTTTTAATCCATCTACACAGGCAACAAGAATGTCCTGTACTCCTCGATTTTTTAGCTCTGTCATGACTGACAGCCAGAATTTGGCACCTTCTGTCTGAGCAATCCACATACCCAGTAATTCTTTTTGCCCATCCATATTGATGCCTAAAGCAAGGTATACGGACTTGTTAATCACATTGGAGTGCTGACGGACTTTGACAACAATACAGTCAAGATAGACAACAGGATAAAGGCTATCTAAGGCTCTATTTTGCCACTCAGTCACTTGCTCAATCACAGCATCGGTAACTTTGCTGATGAGAGATGCTGACACATCGGCATCGTACATTTCTTTGAAGAAGGCTACAATTTCCCTATTAGTCATTCCTTTTGCATACAGTGAGAGGATTTGGTCATCCATACTGGTGATGCGTGTTTGGTGCTTTTTGATAATTTGTGGCTCAAATGAACCTTCTCGATCACGGGGAATATCTAAAGCCAGTTGTCCATCTTGAGTTGTAATGGTTTTAGAACTAAACCCATTACGGCTATTTGAGCCTTTCTTGGGCTGATGCTTTTCATAACCGAGATGGTCTGAAAGTTCAGTATTGAGTGCAGTTTCAATCATGAATTTTTTAAAGACTGCTGTCATTTGGTTTAAGTCTTCTGGTGTTTTTAGACCTTTAGCCAATTCGGCAGCCATACTTTTGATTGTTGCTTCATCCATGTGAAGTACCTTTTGTAATTATCCTCTGAAGGATAAATGAAAATTAAGTACTTACACAAAATTTAGAACAGTCCCTTTTTGGATTTAGTATTTTATTTAAGCTATTTATCTTTGCTATGCGTAAATATATACCTTCTAAATCATAGCGCTTGCATTAATTAACCTGATGGGCTGTGCACACATAGCTATAGTATGCACAGCTCAAATAATGTCTGAATTAATCTTCAGACAATGTTTTCATATCAATCACAAAACGATACTTCACGTCGCTCTTTAGCATACGTTCAAAAGCTTCATTAATGTTTTGCATATTAATCATCTCTACTTCAGAAACGATATTATGCTCACCACAAAAATCGAGTAGTTCTTGTGTTTCTTTAATTCCACCAATAACCGAGCCTGCAATTGATTTTCTACCTAAAATCATAGGTACTGAATTTGCGCTAATTTCACCTAAATATCCAACTAATACAATGGTTCCATTTAAAGCTAAAGTTGGAATATAAGGCTTCAAATCATGGTTATAAGGCACAGTATCAACAATTAAATCAAATTGATTTAATACCGACTTCATTTGATTCTCATCTGTTGATAACACTACATGATGTGCGCCAAGTTGTTTTGCATCTTGTTCTTTGTTTGCTGAGCGAGTAAATAGTGTCACTTCAGCGCCTAGAGCATTGGCAAGTTTAATTGCCATGTGTCCTAAACCACCTAAACCAACGACAGCAACTTTACTGCCTTTTCCAACATTCCAGTGACGTAGCGGTGACCATGTGGTAATACCCGCACAAAGTAGTGGTGGTACAGCTTGAGCATCCAGATTTTCAGGTACTTTTAATACAAAATCTTGACTACAGGTAATGCTTTGTGAATATCCACCATAAGTTGGGCGTTGGTCATGGCGATCTACGCCGCCATAAGTCTGGATGTTACCTTCTTCACAATATTGCTCGAGTCCTGAATGACAAGCAGAACAAGTACGGCATGAATCGACCATACAGCCAATGCCCACTAAATCACCAACTTTATACTTTGTGACTTTAGGACCGATTGAGGTAACACGTCCAACAATTTCATGGCCCGGAACTAATGGATAAGCACTAAATCCCCAATCGTTTTTAGCTTGATGTAGATCAGAGTGACAAACACCACAATACTCAATTTGAATGACAACATCATCTTCACGTGGGGTTCTACGTTCAAATTTAAACGGAACTAAAGGAGTTTCTGATGACAGCGCGGCATAACCTAAAACTTCAGTTGTCATATTTTTCTCTCATGTTTAATGTTTAAATAGAAATGATTTATTCACTGGATATTCATTAATGGCCATTGATTTTGAAACCATATGAATATGCTTTGGAAGCGGTAGTCCAGCAGAATTGAATCAATCAGTTTTTGCCATGTTCATCAGTATAAAAATGAAAGTTGTAAGGTGTTGTTCTATTCCTCTCACAGATTTGCCTAATCCTCCGAATTGTTGCACTTCTCACTATTTTTCTTATATGAAATGCCTACAATAAAAATACAGAGGGTAATCGGTAGAATCTGAATGGCGAATAGGTCTAACCATAATCAAGAATTGGCTCAACTTGTCGATCAATGGACACGAGAAAAAGGCACATTCGAAACAGCAATTACGGGACTGACTTTATATCGTGCAGAGACATTGACCAAACCAAGTAGCAGCATGATGGATGCGAGTCTATGTATGATTGCTCAAGGCAAAAAACAGGTGATTCTTAGCGAAGAGACTTATACTTATGATTCTAACCATTTCCTTTTTACTGCAATTGACCTGCCTGTAATTGCTCAAGTGCTTGAAGCTTCTGTTGAACAACCCTATCTCTCAATTGTGCTAAGGCTAGACCCATATTTACTTGCTCAAATCATGCTTGAGGCCCATATTCCCTTTAAAGATGTAAATACTGAGAAAAAAGGAATGGCTGTTGGAGTAGTCAATTCAGAGCTGAATGATGCGTTTATACGGTTAATAAAACTACTGGATACGCCACAAGACATTCCCATCTTGTCTCCTCTTATTATTAAGGAAATTTTTTATCGTTTATTGATGAGCCCGCAAGGCGATCGACTTAAACGTATTGTAGCGGCAGGCACTACAGGCCATCGAATTGTGAAGGCAATTGAATGGCTGAAAACAAATTTTGCGAAACCATTTAGTATTGAAGAACTGGCAAGCACAATGGGGATGAGTGCATCAAGTTTTCATCAACATTTTAGGGATATAACCTCAATGAGTCCCTTACAGTATCAAAAGAGAATGAGATTGACCGAAGCACGGCGTTTATTAATGACCGAAGAATACGATATTTCATCTACCAGCATGCAAGTCGGTTATGAAAGCTTGTCCCAATTTTCCAGAGAATATAAACGCTTTTTTGGGGTTTCTCCGTCAGTAGATATTAAGAATATATAAAAGCAATAAACGTGGACTATTAAAAAATTAGTACCAGAAAAAAAAGCGGTACTTGATTATGTCTATTCATCAAGTACCACTAAAATTAAAGCAATATTACACATGATTCATTCGTTCAAGCTCACGAATTAAACCAGAATGATCAAGCTCACCGTCTCCGGCAGCAAGCATATTTTCAAATAATTGACTGACTTTTTGGGCTATAGGTAAATTCAACTCAAGCGATTTAGCATAGCTAACGGCTGTATGAATATCTTTATGCTGGTTTCGAGCTGTACCTCCCGGTTTAAAATCTCGATTTAACATACGTTCACCATGCTGTTGCAAAATCGGAGAATCTGCAAAACCGCCTGTTAATGCTTGTTTTAGTTTTATCGGGTCTGCTCCTGCTTTACTGGCAAGCAATAAACCCTCACTCACGGTTGCAATGGTAGATGCGACTATCATTTGATTGACGAGTTTTGCCAGCATTCCACAGCCAGCATCTCCGACTAAAACTGGTCGCCCCATGGCAGATAGAACATGTTCAGTATGTGAAAATGTTTGAGCATCGCCGCCAACCATAATCGCCAGACTTGCATTTTGAGCACCTTTTTCACCGCCAGAAACAGGTGCATCTAAATATCTAAGTCCTCTTTCTTTACATTTTTCACTTTGTTTTTTTGCAACTTCAACAGGTATCGAACTCATCACTATGACCGTGCTTTCGGGTTTTAGCTGTGAAATTGCACCACGTTCTTGAAATAAAATTTCATTACAGGTTTTTCCATCACTGAGCATACAAATCAGAAACTCTACATCTTTTCCGATTTGTTCAAGTTCACTACAAACATGTGCACCAGCTTCTTTTAAACTTTCTGCTTTAGATGAAGTTCGATTCCAGACCTTAACTTGATGACCAGCTTTTAATAAGTTCATGGCCATTGGCATTCCCATAATGCCCGTTCCAACAAAACCAATCCGAGCCATTATTTCATCTCCGTAGCAGTCCGCACTTTAAGTCGCTGTTGTTCTACTTTTAGGCTATCAGACTTTAACTTTGCCAAAAGCAGTAACCCTAAACCGCCCATGGCGACAAATCCTGCAATAGCAAGGAACGCTACTGTATAGGTGCCCGTGGTGGTATATAAATAGCCAGTTAAATATGGACCAGTAAAACCACTTAAATTACCTACAGAGTTAATTAAGCCAATACCGGCTGCGGCGCCCACTCCTGTTAAAGTTTGCCCAGGGATAGTCCAGAAAATGTTAATTGCACTAAATACACCAATCGCGAGCAGAATAAAGCCCACAATAATTGCCCACGGTTGATTCACAATCAAAGCAATTGCAATTGCGAAAGCCGCCATAAGTGCAGCACAGGCACCGTGTTTATAACGCTCTTGTTTACGGTCAGAACGGCGACTCCATAAAACCATACCAACTGCCGCAAATGCATATGGAATTGCGGTAAGTAAACCATTTTGGATAAGGCTAATTTGCATACCAAAGGTGTTACGGAACGACTCTAAAACACTTGGTAAGAAGAAGAACATCGCATTTGAACCAGATGTAATTCCAAAATAGACAATTGCCATAATCCACACTAAAGGATTTTTAAACACTTGTTTAATGAGTTCACCTTTTGTTAAAGCAGCATCGGCAGATTGCTCTTTTTCTCTTTCTTCACGTTCTAGCGTATTCATGAGCCATTGGCGCTGCTCAGCTGTTAACCACTGTGCTTCTTTCGGGTTATTAGTTAAATATTTTAGACAGACTAATCCTAAAATAATGGAAGGAATCCCTTCTAAAACATACATCAAACGCCAGCCTTCATAGCCAATGGTATTGCCCCATTGCATAAGGCCGACCGAAATTGGCGCTCCAATAATTTGGGCAATTGGTAACCCTAAATAGAAAGTCGCGAAGACACGGGCACGATATTTAGCAGGAAACCATAAGGTTAAATAAAAAATAACCCCCGGAAAGAAACCCGCTTCTGCAATACCCAGTAAAAACCGTAAAATAATAAATTGGGTACCACTATGGATAAATCCCATAAGCCCGGCAATTATTCCCCAAGTAATCATGATTCGAGCAATCCATATCCGTGCACCAAACCGATGAAGTAAAACATTACTCGGTACTTCTGCAATAAAATAACCCAAGAAAAATACACCCGCCCCTAAGCCAAAAATAGTTTGGGTAATTCCAATTGCATCATTCATATGTAGCGCAGCAAAACCAATATTGGTTCTGTCTAGAAAGGCCATAATGAATAAAATAATAAGAAACGGGATGATTCGACTCGAAATACGCTTAATTGTCTGCTCTTCGAGAGCAGTGACATTTTTGATATCTTCCATAATAACTCTCACATAAATTGGCGATCACTGCCATTAATTTTGGGTATCTTCTATATGTGCCTGAATGATGCTTTCAAAATTCTCATCTGCTTGGAAACCTAAAGATTCGGCATATTCAGCTTTCACTTGAACCGGCCAACTTTGAACAATCCTTTGAATCGTTTTATCTTCTTGCCACTGCACTAAATCAGTTGCTTGTTTACCGGCAACTTTTTCAAGAGCCTCAAGCATTTGCTTAACGGTAACGGTCAATCCCGGTAAGGGAATAATTCGGTTATCTTGGAGTGCATCTGAAGAAATTGACGCAGCCTTAATCATTGACTCAACACAGCGTCGTGGTGAAGTAATAAAAACCGGGGTATCTGGCGGGACTGGACAAACTGCCGTTTCACCTTTTAAAGGCTCGCGGATAATTGAGCTAAAAAATGTAGATGCGGCTTTATTAGGCTTACCCGGACGAACCACAATAGTCGGTAATCTTAAAACACGGCCATCAATAAAGCCTTTACGTGAATAATCCGAAACGAGCAATTCTCCTACTGCTTTTTGCATACCGTAAGAGGACTTTGGTGTAACCACCGTATCATCTGTTACAACTTCCGGTAATTGACCACCAAATACAGCACAACCACTCGCAAAAATGACTCGAGGCATTGTTTGTTTTTTTCTTAATTCTTCTAATAAATTTAAAAGGCCATAAAGGTTTACATCCATTCCCAAGTCAAAATCGGCCTCT
This sequence comes from Acinetobacter sp. AOR01_HL, assembly GCF_027855455.1. Classification (NCBI taxonomy): domain Bacteria; kingdom Pseudomonadati; phylum Pseudomonadota; class Gammaproteobacteria; order Moraxellales; family Moraxellaceae; genus Acinetobacter; species Acinetobacter sp. AOR01_HL. The sequence goes on from NZ_JAKTIM010000015.1 coordinate 6,765, forward strand.
GCTGCCGAACTCACCACGGCGGCTAAGTGCCAAACAACATCAATTTTTTCTGTAATATTTGCCACTGTGGTTTTGTCGGTAATATCGCCAATCACCACTTCAATTTTTGGGTCTTGCGGTAAATCATCACCAGCAAACGCATCAAACAAAATAATTTTATCGATGGGCTTAGCTTGTTTACCGTCTAAAGTCAGGCTTCCGGTTTTTAAAATCTCTTTGGCGATTTGCTTTCCAATAAAACCCGTGCCGCCAGTAATTAACACATTCATACAGGGATCCTTTCCTAATTCTTATTCACTTAAAGATTTTTAATCATCATGAATTAAACGATAAGGAGTCCCTGCAATAATTTCCAATGAATAATTTCTAAATATTGATAACTTTTTAATATCAGTTTTATGATGAAACTTTGACTAAATTAAATAGGCTTTCTTTTAATTTAAAAGCCCCAAGTCTTCTATGACTTGAGGCTGAGGACTTTACTTACGTTTTGCATTTTTAAGTAAAATATTAATAAATGCTGCGGCTATATCAGACACTGGTTCATCTTTACGTGTCAAAATTCCATAATCTTGGGCATCTAAAATCAGGTCTGTTTCTAAAATCTGTAGTTGTCCTTCTTTCACCTGATCAATCACCATTGCTTCTGGCAACATGCCCACCATAGGTGCCCCTTTTAAGATCTGTAAAAAGGTCTGCATCGACATGGTATTTACCGTATTTAAAGGAATTTTGACTTTAGCTCGGGCGAATGCACCTTCCATACGCTCCCGAATGGGTGTGCCTTTAGGATAAAGTACCCACGGCCATTTTAATAATTCTTCTAATGTACAAAACTTTTTCTGGGCACATGGGTGCGCATTATTGACAACAATGCAGAACGGTTCAGGGCCTAACGGCTGGAAATCAAAAAACTGGCTTTGCGTAACATCGGTAAAACGTCCTATGGCTAAATCTAAAGTATGTTCACTCAACATTTCCATTAAATGGTCACTGGTCTGTTCAACAACATCGATAGAAAGTAGCGGCCATTGTTTCTTAATTTCGATAATTGAGTTTGGAATTACTACTGCGGTTGCTGCAAATATTCCCCCTACTTTTAAAAACCCATGTCCACCCAACCGTAAAATCTCGATGTCTTCGACAAAATGTTTTGCGTCATTCAAAACCCGCTGGGCATAACGAATGACATGTTCACCCAATGCCGTTACAGGCATATTTCGGGGCAGTCGCTCAAAGACCTGAAACCCAAGAAGGCCCTCAATTTCTTTTAGCATTTTACTTACGGCAGGTTGACTTAAATTCATCTGCTCGGCAGCCAAATGCATGTTATTGGTTCGAGCTAACGTCTCTAACAAAACCAAATGCTTGAATTTAAGCCAGTTATTTAAACTTGAGTAAGTCAAATCTGCCATTTTTAAAATTCCTTTTTGATAACAACTGGTTATTAATAATTAAATTATTACGATTGGTGTTTATTAAATAAGAAACATATCATGATTTCAAATAAAAGAAGGAAGCTTTAAATGAACTTTACGTTAAATTCCCAGAACTCATTACCAGATGATGCAACTCAAGGATGCTTAATTGGCCGTGCGTGGATTCCAAGTCAAATTTCGGGTCCGTCCCCTATTATTTTAAGGGGCAATCAAGTTTTTGATATCTCGGAAAAATTTCATACTATTTCCGAGTTACTTGAAAGTGCCGATCCTTTAAAAGCTTTATCTGAAATTGAAGGAAGACGAGTTGGTTCAATTGATGAATTATTTGCCAATACTATCGCCGAGCCAGATACCAACAAGGCATACTTTTTAGCTCCAATTGATTTACAAGTAATTAAAGCGGCAGGTGTTACCTTTGCTGCAAGCATGTTAGAACGCGTGATTGAAGAACAAGCCGGTGGCGATGCACAAAAAGCTCAATCGATTCGTGAAGTTGTACAAGGCGTAATCGGTGATAATTTAAAAACAATCGAACCTGGTTCTGAAAAAGCGCTACAACTCAAAGAATATTTAATCGAACAAAAAATGTGGTCTCAATATCTTGAGGTTGGTATTGGTACAGATGCCGAGATTTTTACTAAAGCCCCTGTTTTAGCAGCTGTAGGGACAGGGCAAAATATTGGTATTCACCCAAAGTCTGAGTGGAATAATCCAGAGCCGGAAGTCGTATTAGTTGCCAACAGCCAAGGTAAAATTTTAGGCGCGACTTTAGGTAATGATGTCAATTTAAGAGACTTTGAAGGCCGTAGCGCTTTACTGTTGAGTAAAGCGAAAGATAACAATGCATCTTGTGCGATTGGCCCATTTATTCGCCTTTTTGACCATACTTTTACTTTAAATGATATTCGTACTTGCGATGTTGAACTGCAAATTCAAGGCACCGATAACTTTGTGTTAAATGGGGTGAGCTCTATGTCACAAATTAGCCGAGATCCTGAAGATTTAATTCAACAAACTCTTAATGAAAACCATCAATATCCAGACGGTTTTGTTTTGTTCTTGGGTACTTTATTTGCACCGACTCAAGATCGAGAACAAGCTGGGGCTGGCTTTACCCATAAAGTTGGAGATGTCGTCCGTATCCATTCGCCTAAACTTGGTACTTTGTATAACACGGTTATGACCAGTGATAAAGCAACACCGTGGAATTTTGGAATAAATGCTTTGATGCGTAATTTGAAGCAGCGTGAATTACTATAATTTTCACGTATCATCGATCGGTTGAATTGCAAGATTCATTCCGTAAATAAACTAAATTTCAAAAAGTATGAGTGAAAGGATCAAAAAATGAATGATCAAAATAAACGGATTTTTTTACGTAGCCAAGAATGGTTTGATGATCCTGAACATGCCGACATGACCGCTTTATATGTTGAGCGCTACATGAATTATGGTTTGACCCGCGCCGAGTTACAATCAGGTCGCCCGATTATTGGAATTGCCCAAACCGGTAGTGATTTGACCCCATGTAACCGTCATCACAAAGAACTTGCTGAACGCGTTAAAGCGGGTATTCGAGACGCGGGTGGTATTCCAATGGAATTCCCCGTCCACCCGATTGCAGAACAAACCCGTCGTCCAACTGCTGCACTTGACCGCAACTTGGCCTATTTAGGTTTGGTTGAAATCTTGCATGGTTATCCGCTTGATGGTGTAGTGCTGACCACTGGTTGTGACAAAACTACTCCTGCATGTTTAATGGCAGCAGCCACAACAGATATACCTGCAATTGTGTTGTCTGGTGGACCAATGCTAGATGGTCATTTTAAAGGTGAGTTAATTGGTTCCGGCACTGTGCTTTGGCATGCAAGAAACTTACTTGCCACTGGTGAAATTGATTATGAAGGGTTCATGGAAATGACCACTTCTGCTTCACCTTCGGTCGGGCATTGCAACACCATGGGCACTGCACTTTCCATGAATGCTTTGGCAGAAGCATTGGGTATGTCTTTACCGACATGTGCAAGTATTCCCGCTCCTTACCGCGAACGTGGGCAAATGGCCTATATGACCGGCAAAAGAATATGTGAAATGGTTTTAGAAGATTTACGTCCTTCTAAAATTATGACCAAACAATCTTTTGAAAATGCAATCGCAGTAGCCTCAGCTTTAGGCGCATCGAGTAACTGCCCTCCTCACCTCATTGCGATTGCCCGTCATATGGGTATTGAGCTGAGTTTAGAAGACTGGCAACGTGTGGGTGAAAACATTCCGCTGATTGTGAACTGTATGCCGGCGGGTAAATATTTGGGTGAAGGTTTCCACCGTGCGGGTGGTGTTCCTGCCGTTTTACACGAATTACAAAAAGCTGGTGTATTACACGAAGATTGTGCATCGGTTAGCGGTAAAACAATTGGGGAAATTGCCAAAAATGCAAAAACCTCAAATGCAGATGTCATTTTCCCTTATGAACAACCTCTTAAACATGGTGCCGGTTTCATTGTGCTCAGTGGCAACTTCTTTGACAGCGCCATTATGAAAATGTCTGTAGTGGGTGAAGCATTTAAAAAAACCTATTTATCAGATCCAAACAATGAAAATAGCTTCGAAGCACGCGCAATCGTTTTTGAAGGTCCCGAAGACTATCACGCACGTATCAATGACCCTGCCTTAAACATTGATGAACATTGTATTTTAGTCATTCGTGGCGCAGGTACAGTGGGTTATCCGGGCAGTGCTGAAGTCGTCAATATGGCTCCACCAGCAGAGTTAATTAAAAAAGGGATTGATTCACTGCCTTGCTTAGGAGATGGTCGCCAAAGTGGAACTTCCGCCAGTCCATCTATTCTCAATATGTCACCCGAAGCGGCGGTAGGCGGTGGAATTGCCTTACTTAAAACCAATGACCGTTTACGTATTGATTTAAATAAACGTTCAGTCAACGTACTCATTTCTGACGAAGAGTTAGAACAACGCCGCCGTGAATGGAAACCGACGGTATCTCCATCTCAAACACCTTGGCAAGAAATGTATCGCAACATGGTAGGTCAATTATCTACTGGTGGTTGTTTGGAACCCGCAACTTTATATATGCGAGTCGTAAACCAAGACAACCTTCCAAGACACTCTCATTAATTTCAGGATATTTGTTATGACCATTATCGGACAAAACTTTATTGGCGGTTCACGCAGCGCACAAAGTTCCACTTTAATAAAAAGTATTCATGCTACGACTGGTGAAGCTCTGCCTTATGAGTTTCACCATGCCACCGAGCAAGAAGTGAATCAGGCTTGTGAAGCAGCCAGTCAAGCGTTTAAGACTTACCGCCATACCACACCTGAACAGCGTGCTGTTTTTTTAGAAAACATTGCCGATGAGCTCGATGCTTTGGGTACAGATTTTCTTGAAATTGTCTCACAAGAAACCGCTTTGCCACTTGCACGCTTACAAGGTGAACGTGCCCGGACCAGTGGGCAAATGCGTTTATTTGCCAAAGTGCTGCGCCGTGGTGATTTTTTAGGTGCCCGTATTGATACCGCTTTGCCTGAGCGCCAGCCTTTACCTCGTCCAGACTTACGTCAGATTAAAATCGGTGTTGGCCCTGTTGCAGTCTTTGGGGCAAGTAACTTTCCTTTAGCATTCTCAACTGCGGGTGGTGACACTGCTTCGGCACTGGCGGCTGGATGTTCGGTGGTAGTAAAAGCCCATAGTGGGCATATGGCGACAGCAGACTTTGTAGCGCAGGCAATTGAGCGTGCCGTAGAAAAATCAAATATGCCAAAAGGTGTATTTAACATGATCTATGGTAATGGCGTGGGTGAACCTTTAGTGAAGCATCCTTTAATTCAGGCTGTGGGTTTTACAGGTTCACTACGTGGCGGACGAGCTTTATGTGACATGGCCGCAGCCCGACCACAACCGATTCCGGTGTTTGCTGAAATGAGCAGTATTAACCCGATGCTGATGTTGCCAGAAGCCTTAAAAAACCGTGGGGAAAAAATTGCACAGGACTTGGCTGATTCAGTGGTTTTAGGCTGTGGTCAGTTTTGTACCAATCCGGGTTTAATCTTGGGAATTAAATCAGCTGAATTTAGTCAGCTCATTAACAACCTGACCGACATTATGGGGGCTAAGCCTGCGCAGACTATGCTCAATGCCGGAACCTTAAAAAGTTATACCGCTGGTCTTGAGCATTTAACTGAGCATCAAGGTATTGAACACTTGGCAGGTCAGGCTCAACAAGGCAATCAGGCGCAGCCACAACTGTTTAAAGCTGATGTTGAGCTTTTACTGGCAGGTGACCAGCTTTTACAGGAAGAAATCTTTGGGCCAACCACAGTCATCATTGAAGTTGAAGATAAAGCCCAACTCATTCAGGCATTACAAAGCATGAATGGGCAACTGACTGCGACTTTAATTGCCGATGAGGCTGACTTAACCGAGTTTGCAGAGGTAGTTCCTGTATTAGAAGAAAAAGCTGGGCGATTACTTATAAATGGCTACCCAACAGGTGTTGAGGTGTGTGATGCGATGGTACACGGCGGGCCATACCCAGCGACCTCTGATGCACGAGGTACCTCAGTCGGAACCTTGGCCATTGACCGTTACTTAAGACCTGTGTGTTACCAGAACTATCCGCAAAGTTTATTGCCGGAAGCCTTAAAAGACAGCAATCCGTTGCAGATTTTAAGACTGGTTAATGGTGAGATGACCAGAGAAGCGATCTAAGAATAAAAAGAGACCACAAGTTGGTCTCTTTTTACTTCTACATTTAGGTTTTTTAAGGAGGCATAAGCTCCTTAAAATCAATTTAGTTTGTAATTAATATTTTTTAAAAATAAATCAACAGCGTATTCAACCCAAGTACTAATTTCATCAGCTGAGATTAAATAATCAGGATGAGTCAAACATTTTAGGTGGGCATCACTTCTTAACAGTGATAAAAATATATTTGCTGCGACTTCCGAAGAAGACGTTAATTCAATTTCTCCTTGTTTAACCGACTTTTCAAGATAACCTGCAATAATATTTGCCAGACGTTGTGGTCCCACTTCAAAGAACTTTTCGGATAATTCCGGGAACCTTACAGCCTCTGCAATACAGACTCTAAAAAAAGCCAAACCTGAATGCGATAAGATAAAGCACAGATAAGTTTTCCCAATTTCGGTTAAGGCTGAACGTAAGTTTTTAGCTTTTGTCTCGACCGACATAATTTGTTTTTGCATGTTAGTACATTGGCGTTCAATGACCGCCGCAAACATTGCTTCTTTATTTTTAAAACAACCATACATGGTCGCTTTTGAAACGCCCGCTTCTTTTTGAATCATATCCGTCGTTGTTCCACTAAAACCATGGATCAGAAAAAACTTTGTTGCTGCATCCAGAATTTTTTGATCTTTCTCATTCGTTTTAGTGCAATCAGACATACAACCCTACAAACATATTTAGCAATTTCATTCTTAGTGTAACTCATCGAAAAGTTCAAAATCGAGAATTGACGTAAATTTAATAAGATAGTAGAGTACCGATCGGTACAGTTGAGCTTAATCACCGCTATAAGCATTAAGCTCATTTTAAAATTTAAGGTAAAAGATGAATATACGACCACTCATCGGTTTGGCAGGTGCAATTTTTGCAGCCATGACTGTCGAATTTAATAACCGAATTAGCAGCATTACCTTGGTCGATATTCGCGGTGAGATGGGTATTAGTGTCGACTCTGGTTATTGGGTCAGCAGTATTTATGCCAGTGCCATGATTATTGGGATGATCCTGTCCACCAGTTGGGCGGTTATTTTTTCCATGCGTCGGGTTCTTCTTTTTGCGATAGGACTTTGCCTCTTCTCTAGCGTTTTAATTCCTTTTAGCCCAAATATCGAAATATTTTATTTATTACGGGGCTTACAAGGACTCGCCAATGGTTTAACTATTCCTTTATTAATGGCATGTGCACTTAGATTCCTAGGACCTGAAATTCGTCTATGGGGCTTGGCCTGCTATGCATTAACAGCAACTTTTTTCCCAAACTTAAGCGCTGCGCTTGCTGCCTTTTATTTAGATGTGATTGGTTGGAAGATGATATTTTTCCAAACCATCCCTTTTTGTGCTTTAAGTGCTGCGTTAGTTTACTTCGGTATTCCGCAAGATCCATTAAATTACTCAAGAATAAAAACTTACGATTGGACTGGCGCGATTCTAGCCATTATTGGTTTGGCAAGCCTTAGTACCATGCTTTTGCATGGCAATCATTTGGACTGGTTCCATTCAAAATTGATTTGTGTTTTGGCTTTAATGAGTGCCATTACCCTCCCTTTATTTTTAATACATGAATGGCGCTATCCAACACCATTAATTAAACCGCAAATGCTCGAAATACGAAATTTTGGTTATGCTGTTATTGCGTTGTTCTGCTTTGTGGTTATTGGTATGTCAACCAGTACATTACCCCTTAATTACTTAAGCGCTGTGCATGGTTATAAGCCCACTCAAACCATGTGGATTGGCTTACAAATTGCCGCATTACAATTTATCTATATCCCGATTGTTATTAAAGTTTTGAACCAAGCTTGGGTTGATAGCCGATATGTACATGGGTTTGGTTTACTTTTGGTTATGGTTGGCTGCTTAGGTGCAAGTCAGCTTGATACGACTTGGAACCAAGACCAATTCTATTTTTGGCATGCAATCTCATGTTTAGGACAAACCTGTGTAGTGCTTTCGCTCCTCATGATGGGTACAAATAGTGTCCACCCAACTATGGCAATCTATGCTTCACCTATGATTAACACCCCGCGTGCTATTAGCGGCGTACTTGGTGTGTGCCTTTTGGACTGGGTCAATCGAGTACGTGGTGAATACCATTCAACACGGCTGATTGAAAATACCGCACAACATGTTTTTCAAAATATTCAAGGTCCTGTTATTAATCCTCTTACCCCGCCTGTGCTGAGTGCAGATGGTACCGAACGTGTTTCCGGTGGTTTATCTGCCTTAAATTCTTCGATTCAGGCACAGCAATCAGTTTTAGTCATTAGTGATCAATATCTGATTTTAGCGGGACTTACTGCAATTTTATTTATCGTTATGCTGATTTTGCCAGTTAGAACTTATCCACCACGCATTGCTCTCATTAAGTTAATGAATAGTCATAACTCAGGAAAATCTTTATGAGTACTCTCGAAGCCCAAGATCACTCCATGACCGAGTCACCCAAGTTAACAAAGATGCAATATCTTAAGAAACACTGGGTTATGGTTATTGCATTTATTATCGTTCTAATTTCCATTTTATGGATTTTAAAAGTTATATTTTTACCTTCTTCCATTGTTAAAACTGACGATGCGCGGGTAGATGTCGAGTATTCAACTATTGCGCCAAAAGTGTCAGGTAATATTGAAGAAATTTATATTAAAGATCACCAGACCGTAAAAAAAGGCCAGCTTTTGGCACGGATTGATGCACGTGATTATCAGGCGGCTTTAGCTGAAGCTGAATCTAATTATGCCAAAGCACAAGCTGACTTAAATGAAGCAATGCTGGCAGTAGAAAGACAACCAACTGTTATTCGAGAAACAGAGGCCCAGCTTAGAAAAGTAGAAGCCGGCATTAAACTCACCAAAGATAATACCGCACGCTATGAGCAATTACAGGCACTTGGTGCTGAGTCTAGATTGATTACACAACAGTCAAAAACCACACTAACCGAGCAATATGCCGACTTGGACAGTAGTAAAGAAAAAGTTATTGATGCACAGTATCAGCTCAACCAATATAAGATTCAGGTTCAAGCTAAACAAGCGGCTTTGAAACAAGCCCAAGCTGCGCTTGATAAAGCAAAACTGAATCTGAGCTATACAGAAATTCGAGCGCCTATTGATGGCATGATTGGGCAGAAGTCTGCAAATGTGGGCAACTTTGTTGGCGCAGGTAATCCACTCATGGTGGTTGTGCCTTTAGATCAAGTGTATGTAGAAGCAAACTTCCGTGAAATTGAGCTAAAACGAATTAAAATCGGCCAGCCTGTCACTGTTTATGTCGATGCTTATAACGTTGAGTTAAAAGGTGTGGTAGATAGTTTTTCACCATCGACTGGTGCATTCTTCTCGCCAATTTCAGCAACAAATGCGACGGGTAACTTTACTAAAATTGTTCAGCGTTTACCTTTACGCATCAAACTCCTTGAGAACCAACCTGATATTAAATTGTTGCGTCCTGGTCTATCTGTTGTGGTTTCTGTGGATACGACCAAATAAACGGAATCAACTGAGCACTTCAAACTTTAAATGAGCCTCATTGTTAGTCTTACTCCTAATGAGGCCTCATCAAATTCAATATTAAATTAAGCCCGTATTTTACCCTTCTACCTTTTTATCCTTACTACTTGAATAGATAAAATATAAAGCAATTCCTAAGCAAATTAGCGCCCCTAATCGATACGGTGAGAAAGGAAGCGTTTCATTGCCGAACCAGCCACAGTTATCAATCAAGATACTCATCAAAAGTTGCCCAAAAATCACAGCCACCGTAGCAACTGCAGCCCCAATTCTTTGTACAGCCAGTACCATAATGACAATATAAGGTACGCCACACATGGCACCTAATAACTGCCATTTAGGAACATCTAATAGAGTTAAGGCTTGTTTAGGTTCAAAATAAAAAATAAGGAGAGCCGTAATTAGAGCACCGACTGAGAAAGTCAAAAAAGCACTACGAAATACACCAACCTTCGCTCCAAGTTGACCATTAATTGCGGCCTGTACACTCAGCAAAGCACCGCCAATGACGGCGAGAAGAATCATTAAAATTGTCATGGCTGTCTCCTACGCTTTTGACACAAGTACAAGTGCGACAACAATAAAGATGAGTGCCACTACCCGTTTACGGTCTACTTTTCGATGTGGAGTCCCCAGTAAACCATAGTGGTCGATAATCAGACTTTTAGATACCTGTCCCGCTAAAATGCCAATCATGGTCATTGCAATGCCAATAATTGGAGTAGTAATGGTCAAAATAATGATGTAAGCCGGACCTAAAACGCCACCGAGTAATTGCCAAGATGGAAGTGTAAAAAATGAAGGGCTATTGCGTGGGCTAAAAAACAACATGAGTAAAAAAGTAAGTGCTGCACCCACACCAAAAATACTAAACGTGGCCCACAACTCACCTACTTCCTTTCCTAACGGCCCTAAAAGCCCAGCTTCGACCGATAGCCCCATTCCTCCTAAAATGGTTAGGAGTAGTAATAGAATTTGCATCTACATTGCCTCATCTGTATCTAGGCAACGAATACTAAGGTAGCCAATTTATCAGAAAAACAGCATAATTCATGAATCACTTTTGCAGAAATTGCACAAATGGATTTAACAAATTCGATTGATATCCGCACGCTTCGCTTCTTTATTAGTGTTTACAATGCTCAAAACTTCTCGAATGTAGCGCGTAAAGAAGACGTATCTGCATCTATGATTTCTCGAACCATCCAACAACTTGAAGATGCGTTGGGACAGCAACTTTTCTACCGTAATACGCGAGCAATCACACCGACCGAATCGGGCAAATTATTTTTTGAATATGCAAAAAGAATTACCGAACAATTTGATGAAGCACAAAAGGCATTACAAGATAAAACTATAGAGCCATCGGGACTCGTCCGCATTAATGCTCCTGTATTTTTTGGTCAACGGCATATTGCGCCGTGGTTGGCGGGTTTATCAGAACGTTATCCAAGACTTTTAATAGAATTGATTCAAACCGACGAATTTATAGATCCATTACGCGAAAGCACCGATTTAATATTTCGCATTGGAACGCTAACTGATTCATCATTTCATGCACGTATTTTTGCTACACAAAATTATCATTTGGCCGCCTCTCCTCAGTATGTTGCCGAATATGGTGTTCTTGATCAGCCTAAAGATCTCAATCGGCACAAATGCCTAGTCTATAAAGGTTTTGAAGGTCCGAACCGCTGGTTAGTGAGAAAGCCTGCTGAAGAATGGATACATTACCCCCTTACCCCCGTACTTTCTTCAAACAATGCCGAGAGTTTAATGACAGCCGCGCTTCATGGTATGGGGATTGTTTTATTTCCTGATTGGTTGATTGGGGAAGCTTTAAAACAAGGTCATTTAATCAAGCTTTTACCTGAATATGAAGTCGCGATTAAATCCCAGCCACAACATATTGCAGCCATTTATCCAAATGTTCGTCATCCACCACTTAATATTAGAGCAGTGATCGATTATTTTGCAGAAATCTATGGAGACACACCGTATTGGCAGAATTAGCTTTCTTATCAATGCCAGCAAAGTATTCCAGTATCGACATACTTTGCTGGTGCTTCATCAGAGATGAAAATAAGACTAAAAACTTGAAATAAATAAGAATTTAATTTGCACTCAAACTTAAATTATCCACTTGTTCTGATTTTTCTTTTTTAATGAGATAACCCAATATGATTTGCAAAATCACGCCAATAAACGCACAACATGACATTAAGAGAAAACACCAGATATACCCCTGATGACTATGCCAGCCACCAAAGCTCGTAAGCAAATATCCCATAATAATCGGTGCGACTGCCCCACCTACATACTGAGCAACTGTAATTAAACTATTTGCAGTTCCAATTGCTCCGGCTGGCGCATAATCTGATGCTGTCGCATAGAAAATAGGCCAAATTGCGTTGGCAGATAGACCAAAAAACAGTTGTATTGCAATGACGGAAACCACGCCTGAGGTTAAACAAAAACTTGCAATGCTGACCGCCATCCAACAACCACATAAAATCAATGTGAGTCGTCTGCCAATCTTATCGGACAAAGTCGGCCAAATAATTTGCCCCATCATGCCGGTAATTGTAAATACAGCGCTTAAGCCAGCCGATTTCGCCAGATCTAACCCGACAATATTGTATAAAAATGCAGGAAAGATAGTTAAAAAACCAATATAAACCACATGGGTAATTAAAGTACTGGCTGCGGTAAACACAATTCCCCGAGAACTTAGAGTTTGTTTTAAACGTTCCCATGTACTATGCGTACTTGTTTTTTCTTCTCCTTCATCGTGCACAAAATCTGTTGGTGGTGTGAATTGATTATCTACACAAGATTGGTGAAACTCTGAATAACGTTTACGGGTCGAATAAATCGCCCAAAAAGTTAATGCCGGTACAGCAAATATAATTCCAAGAAAAAAGGCATAGCGCCAGTTTTGTGGACCAAAATAAGTAATGATGGTGGCCATTGCAACACCGCTAAGTAGCGCTCCAACCGGATAACCTGAGTGATGAGCACCTATGGCAAAACCGCGATGTTCCTTAGGCCACCATTCTGCGGTATTACTCACCCCAACTGGCTCTGCCACCCCACAACCCAAAGAAACCATAATACGTAGGGTTACAAACTTATAGAAACTTGAACTTAAAGATGTAATGCCTGAAAGCAACGAAATAAAAGTAAATCCAATTACTAAAGGCCACTGAAAAATTCCTCGCTTCCAACCGGACGCATGTTTATCACTTAAAGCAGCAACCGGAATACTAAGAACAGCCAAAGAAAGTGTAATTGCAGCTATGGTGTATCCCCATTGCGTTGGAGATAAATTAAATTCATTACAAATCATATTGGCTGCGCGAAAAATCAACTCTCGGTCGTATGCAACAACCACCCAGATAATCCAGCAAATCACTAATGATACCCAAGAGTGGCGATGAACTTTTTTTAGGCTCATTTCTAATTCCTTTTTAATTAAAATGCATCCACATGCTTTTACGTATAACGCTATGTCATTTGTCCACTCTTAAACTATCAAGTCGATTTAGAATTACTAATGATATTTCTACACCACGTAATAACTTATATTTATCAAATTTAGTTTTAGCTATTTATCTCCATACATTTTTAATTCACAGGACTAATAACAATCCTTTATTAGGTAAAGAAAAATTTTCATTGGTTTTTATATTTAGCTTTCATTAATTTAGTTTCATCGATGAATGACTGAATAAAAGGACTAAAAAAGGAATTATGGAAATTAAAGTACTGGTAGATGTAAAAACAAAACTTGGAGAATGCCCAACTTGGGATGCTGTTCGCCAACGCCTATTTTGGGTAGATATTGTTGATGGACGATTATTCTGTTGTGATGAATTCGGTGGAAATATACGGGCGTGGGAAGTTCATAAAAAAATAGGGTCTTTTGCTTTACAAGAAAATTATAACGGCGCGATCGTTGCGCTCGAAGACGGGTTATATCAACTCGACTTTGAAACAGGCAACTTAAAATTTATTTGCAACCCTGAACCAGACCTACCCCAAAATAGATTAAATGATGGTCGTGTTGATCGGCAAGGTCGATTCGTTTTTGGTTCTATGAACCGCCTTGAAGATGGGAATACCGCGTCTCTCTATCGATTAGATGCAGATTATAAAATAGAAAAATTAGAAAATAATATTAATACTTCAAATAGTATTTGCTGGAGTCCTGATGGTACCAAGCTCTATTTTGCAGACACATGGCAAGGTGAAATCTGGTCTTATGATTATGATCTTGAAACAGGCCAAATCTCAAATAAAACCATTTTTTGTAAGATAGATACATCAGACGGTGGTTCAGCAGATGGCTCGACAGTAGATCGTGAAGGTTATTTATGGAATGCAAAAGTATATTCGGGTCAGTTAGTACGTTATCGACCTGATGGAAAAATCGATCGTATTATTGAAATGCCTGTAAAAAAAATTACCAGTGCAGTTTTTGGCGGAAAAAATCTTGATGTCTTGTTTGTTACATCTATGTCACAACCGCCTCTTCCGAGGTTCCCTGATGACAACCAATTGCGAGGCAGTGTTTTTGCCATTTATGGGCTAGGCATTCAAGGAATAGCCGATGCTCGATTTATGGGGTAATGACTCACTTCCTACAAGAAATGCTTAACTATAAAAGATAGTGAACCAGCTCTGCAGCTCAATAAGGAAATCTTTATTAAGCTGCATAAAGAATTAATTAATTGTTATTTCATAATGAAAATTATCGGCCAAACCATAAGACTCACGGTATTCGACCGCGACACCTTCAAGATTTTTTGCAATACGGCATACCTTCACTAAAGGGTCTTCAAGGTGATTATTTAAATAGCTATCTTTGATATTTTTCTCAAAAGTTAACCGTTCTGTTGCAGAAGAAACAAATTGACCGCAATGCTGATAATAAAAAGGATAAAGTAAGTTACCAAACTCAGCGATTGGAATTTCTTCAAGATTTTTAAATAAGCGTTCAGGTAGCCAGATTCTCTCACTTAATACAACGACATCTTCATGCTTACGGACACGCTCGATATAAAGCAACTTGTCAGTGTGCCCAAGCCCTAACTCGGCGTTTACTTCCGGTATTGCATCACACACTTCTACTTTTTTGATTTGTCCTTGTGGCTGAATGAACTCGCCTTTTTTATTACGTAATCTAAAAAAACGAATAAGCGAATTTTCAAAATTAGGTTGTTTGAGGAAAGTTCCTTTTCCTTGCTGTTTAACTAATAAGCCATCTTCAACCAGCCCTTCAACCGCTTTTCTAACGGTTCCTACCGATACGCTATACATTTGCGCAAGCTCTTGTTCACTTGGAATAGGCTCTTCGACTGTCCATTTTGACTGGATCAGTAGTTTTTGAAGTTCCCAACGGACCTTTTCATATCTTGGCAATTTAAAATTTTTAAATGCAGTCTCATCAAGCATTTGCGTTAAACATTATGAAATCGATTTGACAATATTAGCATAGTTCTGTGTAATACAAAAAACCAAACATATATATGTTTAGATGTTTATATATTTATCAAGAAAGATAATATGACTGCATTGATGCTGATGGCTTTAGCCGTATCGATAGGTTTAGGTTATAAAACGAAAATTAATATCGGATTTTTTACGATAGCGTTTGCCTACCTGATTGGTTGCTTTGGCATGGGTCTTAAACCTTCCGAAGTTATTGAATTATGGCCTGTCAAAATTTTCTTTATTATTTTATCCGTCACTTTGTTTTATAACTTTGCTTTGGCAAATGGTGCTTTAGAGAAGCTTGCCAGCCATCTTTTATATAAATGCCGTAAGTTTCCTCAGTTTTTACCTTTAGCGATTTTTTTTGCAGCAACCATTATTGCTGGCCTAGGTGCTGGTTTTTATACAGTACTTGCCTTTATGGCACCCATTACACTGCTGCTGTGTAAAAAAACTAATATGAATATGATTATTGGTGGGATGGCTGCAAATTACGGCGCTTTAGCTGGCGCAAATTTTATGACATCGCAAAGTGGCATTATTTTCCGAAGCTTAATGGAAAATACTGGCATTAGCTCACAAACAGCTTTTTCATATAGCAGTGGAATTTTTGTCTTAACTTTAATTATTCCAATTGCGGTGTTGGGAATTTATACCCTTTGGAATAGAAAAAGTAATTCGATTGTAATTGAAGATCAAAAGCCTGAGCCATTCGACAAAAAACAGAAACAATCCATCTTCCTTATTATTTTAATGATGTCGATTGTTTTAGTTTTTCCAATCTTGCATCTTGTTTTTCCCGATGTAAAAACGATTAGCTTTTTAAACTCCAAAATTGATATTGCCTTCCTTGCGTTTACCTTCTCGCTCATTAGTTTACTTATGAAACTTGCGGATGAGAAAAAGGTCATTGCACTTGTGCCTTGGGGAACACTGATCATGATTTGCGGTGTGGGTATGCTCATCGCATTAGGGGTGAAACTTGGCATTATTACTACCCTATCTGAATGGTTAGCAAACAATGTTCCTGTGTGGGTCATTCCAGTACTTTTATGTCTGATCAGTGCCATTATGTCTGTATTTTCAAGCACTCTAGGCGTGGTTGCTCCTACCTTATTTCCAATTGTTCCAGCGCTTGCACTTACCTCTGGCCTAAACCCACTAGTGCTGTTCATTTGTATTGTGGTTGGCGCTCAGTCTACAGCGATTTCTCCTTTCTCGTCTGGCGGTAGCCTCATTATGGCTTCAGCACCAGCAGACATCGACAAAACCAAATTCTTTAATCAACTGTTATTTAAAGCAATTCCTGTAGGAGTCATTGCCGCTTTAATCGCTATTTTCGCTTTAAAATTTGTAATGTGAGATGAAAATGAACTGTATAGATACACATGCACATGTTTTTTCGACACAGGACCACAGTATCGAAACAGCACGTTATGCACCTGATTATGAGGCAACTGTACAAAGTTTTATCTCTCATCTTGATGAACACAATTTCACGCATGGTGTTTTGGTTCAACCCAGCTTTTTGGGTACCAATAACCAAGCGATGTTAAACGCAATTCAGCAATACCCTGACCGTTTAAAAGGGATCGCCGTTGTTCAACATACGACGACTTTTAATGAGCTAGTGAATCTCAAGGCACAAGGCATCGTTGGTGTTCGCTTAAATCTATTCGGTCTTAACCCTCCTGCGCTAAATACGCCTGACTGGCAAAAATTTTTAAGAAATGTGGAAAGCCTCAACTGGCAAGTTGAATTGCACGCACCGCCGAAATATCTGGTTCAGCTTTTAACACAATTGGGTGACTATAGTTTTGATGTCGTAATTGACCATTTTGGCCGAGTTGACCCTGTTAAGGGAATTGAAGATCCAGATTATCAGAAGTTTTTAAACTTACTTAACGTAAAACAGCACTGGATTAAAGTGTCCGGTTTCTACCGTTTAGGCACTACTCCAAACAACATAAATACGGCACAACAGGCCTATAACATTTTTAAAGAAAAAGGCTTTTTACACAAACTCATTTGGGGAAGTGATTGGCCACATACCCAACATGAATCCTTAATAACTTATGAAGATGCGATTAAAGCTTTTAAACAGATTGTGTTTGATAAACACGAGCAATGTTTAATTTTAAATCAGAACCCTACCGAGCTGTTTGGTTTCTCACGTACATAAGGAGTATGTATGAAAAATGATATATCTATATCGGAAGTAGAAAAGTCAACGATCCGTAAACTTTCTTTTCGTATTCTTCCTTTCCTCATTCTTTGTTATTTCATCGCATATATTGATCGGGTGAATATTGGTTTCGCCGCTTTAACCATGAACCAAGAAATTGGTTTAACTGCTACTGCCTTTGGTTTTGGTGCGACATTATTTTTTATTGCATATGTCATATTTGAAATTCCAAGTAACATGGCTATGGAAAAGCTAGGTGCACGTATCTGGATTGCCAGAATCATGATTACTTGGGGCATTGTCGGTTGCTGTACTGCCTTCATTACTGGCCCTATTTCATATGCAATTTCACGCTTTTTACTTGGTGCTGCCGAAGCCGGATTTTTCCCAGGCGTATTACTGTATTTAACACTATGGTTCCCTAAACGATATATGGCTCGAATTGTTGCCGTATTTATGGTTGCGATTCCTTTATCTAACTTTATTGGTTCACCATTATCTGCCTTATTGTTAGGCTTGCATGGTTTACTGGGTTTAAGTGGATGGCAAGTGCTTTTAATTCTTGAAGCATTACCTGCAATCCTTCTTGGTTTGTTATGCCTTGTATGGCTGCCGAATACCGCGAACAATGTGAAATGGTTAAATCAAGAAGAAAAGGACTGGTTATCAAGCACTTTAACTTTTGAAAAAAATCAATTGTTGAACTCTGAAAAACAAGACAGTGCCGAACAGAAAAAGAGTAAGTTCAAGCTGCTGATTACCAATAAATATCTATGGTTCTTTGCAATTATTTATGCAGGAAGTTCAGCAACCAGCAATATTTTATCGTTATGGATGCCTCAAATTTTAAAAGCCTTCCATTTAACTGCTATGCAGACGGGTCTTTTAAATATGATTCCGTTTGGTTTAGCTGCCGCTTTCATGATTGTTTGGGGCGTACATGCCGATAAAAGTGGTAATAAGAGTCTCAACACAGCTATTCCGTTATTTGTGACCAGTTTTGGTTTGCTCCTTACTATTTTTACCTCGTCTTTAACTTTGAGCTTACTTTTATTCTCACTCGTTTTGATGGGTAACTATGCCATTAAAGGTCCTTTCTGGGCATTGGTTTCTGAGCGCTTACCACCTACTTTAGTGGCTGTAGGTATTGCAGCGGTGAATACGATTGCGCATATTGGTACTGGGCTTATGAACTCTATTATGGGTATTGTAAAAGATTATTCGGGAAGCTTCCCTATTTCTCTTTTACCGTTATGTATGCTTACATTTACGGGTGCCATGATTGCGTTGTATTTGGGAAGAAAACCGACATTGCCAAAAGCGCAAAAGGTTCAAAAGTTGGTTTAGGTTTTAGAAATAAAAGATTTAATTAAAAGAGACCATTAATGGTCTCTTTTTAATTTATAAGGAACTTAAATTCCCTTACTTAAAAACACACTCAATTAGAGGGCCTGCTCAAAGCTACTTAAGTAAATTTACAATATTGGACCACCCCATCTTATGGGCCAAATCTAAAGGAATCATTAATTGTTTATTCCTTACTAACTTATTAACATTCAATCTTAAGAGTTCTTGAACAAATAAATAATTACCCGCTATAACTTCACGATGTAATAATTGATTACCACTTTCATCTTTTTCAGTAATGATTGTAGGGTCTGTATTTATAATATTTATGAACTGTTCCAAAATACTCCTACACATAGGATGTTCTTCTAGATTTTCGGGACAATTTTTTTGGTCATAAACTAGAAGAATTTCATCAGGATTACCAAAATCAATCCCCCATGCCTCATCATATTCTTTACGTCCTGATGCATTTAAAGTCTTACGATATTCTTGAATCGTAAACGCACCATGAACAGTGCCATTAGATAAAAACATCCAATCAACTATAGACTCAAATTGAAGCCTTACAGTTTCACCAGCTTGCACATTATCAATAATATAAGGTTCATTTAACAAAATTCCTGTAATTGTACTCCCATCAAAATCAACTTGATCAATCCACATATACTCAATTAAAGGTTCATTTTTATCTTCAAGGTTTTCTTGGATAAATGCACACTTCACATAAGCCAGCTCTAGAGCAGGAACAATTCGTCGAGATTCCCAATAAAGTTCACGCCAAAAATATTTAAATGTACCTATAGCATTCTCAAAAGCTAGAATCATTTCTGGAGATTCATTCTTATATAATTTATTCATATTGCACTTAATTAATATTAAACTCAACTATATTAACATCATGATAAATTTAAAGATCTTAAAATTTATCATGAGGTTAATTTTCAAAAAATAAAAAGATCAAGACTAAATAAAAGAAAGCTTCTTGAACCGTAAGAAGTTCTTTAAATTATAAATCGTCTTTTAAAAAGCCCACCGAAGTGGGTTCAATTGCAATCTGTAAAAGTGGTTAATTACATTTAATCGTCTTATTGAAAGTCTTAAAGGTGCCTGTTGTAATTACTTGAGCTGTATAAATCTGTTGGCTATGAGTTTGATGGTTATTATTTATTTCACTAAAACCTTTTCCAGCACAAACGGTTTCAGCCTTTTTGTTTACTTTGTTTTCCATTGCTTCATTAGAACCTAAAATATTAGAGGTGGTTTGAATCATATAATTTCCATTTTCAAGTTTGGTAGCTTGAGCTGGAAACATTTGTGCGCAACCTGTCAAAGAAAGAGAAGATGTTGCAAGAAGAGTTAGCATAAGATATTTATTCATAACTTCTTAGTTCATTGAATTAAAAAACAAAATATATTTTTAAATTTTAACAGTCAACAATAAAATAAATAAACATCACTACAATAAAAAAGCCCATCTTCCGATGAGCTTTTTATTTAATTAAGATTATCAAATGCATTAGGCTTTAAATTCTGCTAATACAAAGTTTTTTACTATTTCATCAAAATTAGATTTCAGAAGAGTTGGCTTGCTATCTTTTATAGTTTTATACCAATAACTCGCTGCAACTCCCATACTAATCAAAGCTAACAATTTCATTGCTCACCTCACTTATTGGGAAGAGTGGACTTCAACTTAACATCCGCGTTTGTAGCGTTCCAACTTGTTTTAGAGAGGTTTCTGTATATTTTTTAAGCAATGTGTAATAAAAAAAGCCCACATCTTTGTGAGTTTTCTTTAACGACAATAATAATTAATAGTCAATAAATTCATGTAAAGCGTTAATAAAATGTACAATATTATTTATTTAAAAAATATCGCAAAATACACTAAAAACTTGAAATGAGTCTCATTTTGCCATTGCTGCCTCTTATATCATTTATCAAAATAAAGATATTTCAAATATTAATAATTTTTAGATATGGCAAATCAACTAAGTGGCTTTTTAGAAATTTTAGATAGTCTCGGTTTACCTGAAGACATAAAGAAAAATCTTATAATCATATTTACAATTATTGTAGTTATTTCAATGCTTCTTTCCGTTTTAGAGAAGTTAGGTATTATTAAGCTTTTTTCACTATTTTTTTCTAAAATTTATTCTAACCAAAATCCAACTGCAGAAGATATTAAAGTTTTGAATGAACTAATAAACTTTGAAAATTTAGATTTAACGCAAACCAAGAATAAACCCTACGCTTTGCAAGCTAATTTACTTAAAGAATTGGCTCTTTTAAACAGTTATTTCAAGACTAATTTATCAGATATTTTTATTTTAAGATTTTTATTTACACGTGAAGACCCTAAACGAGCCAAAAGGCTTTATTCTCCAAAACTTGATAAATATATCGAAAAATCAGGAGACAGATATATTCTTAAAAAAAAGATAAATTTCTGGGTAGTATGGATTCCCTTTTGTTTATGGTTTGCCATTCATATTTATATTGCCTATTTTTTATTAAACATATTATTTAGATCAAGAGAATTTAAAGAGAGTGAACCTATTGCTTTATTATATTATGTCGGCATCGTTATAGCCCTTTTTACAATCGCAGGGGTAACAAGTTTTCTTCTTCGGCCTTGGCAAGCCAAAGTTTTTACCCAACTTAAAAGTAGTCATCCAAAATTAATTTTGCAAAGAAAAATACATAGAAAGTAGATAACTAACTAAGGAGTTAATAAATTGAAACCAGCTATTGTTATCGGCAACATGACTGACCACGGTGGAGTAGTCACTACAGGAGATAGTGCATATTTAATAGATGGTAAAGCCGCTCATGTCGAGGGCATGACTCATTTTTGTCCTAAATGTAAAGTTACTGTCACAGCTCTCTCAAGTAGCCCTCTTGTGGTTATTAATGGTCGAGCCATAATTGTCGCTGGTGATAAAGCTAGCTGTGGCGCAACTTTCTTACCAAGTCAAAGTCTATGGGTACGTGATCAGGGCAGTTCCAGTGGTTCTGGAAACTCTAAAACAAACGATAGTTTTGTTCAAAATACAGAAAAAGAAAACAGTGTAATTTTTCAATTCAAAGACCCAAATACTGGTAAACCCCTAATAGATTTTCCATACGAATTAACGCTTCCATCTGGTGAAAAAATTCAAGGTAAAACAAATAATGCTGGAAAGACTGAACTGGCAGTTACTGGCGCTAAACCTGAACAAGTCAAAATCGAAACCTTAGATCTTTCAGAACCAATGCCACCTTTGGAGTAAGAATTATGGGTAACAAACCAATTACTAAAAATATTCCCCCTAATAGCAAAGCTTGGGATGGTTATCCCTCTAAAGTTGAAAGCTGTAATGTACCGAAACCATTTTGCTATTTACAACTTGATCGCCCACTTGCAATGCCTTACACCTTTATGATGTCTGCACAACAGTGGGAATATGTAGAAAAAAGAAATAAGTTAGAATTTTTATTAGCTGTTAGATTTGGCATGGAATACGATATTGCTAAATTAAATGAGGATGTTTTGATCTCTACAGGTTTCCATACGGGCATGTATGTTAAGTTTCAAAACTATTTAAGGAAACACTATCAAAAAGATGCTGTTGTATTAATGGGTGTTTTTCAAAGTAATGCTTTTACCACAAGATTTGGTACAACTTTTGCGATTGAAGATTTAGTAGGCCTAAAAGGTGCTATCGATGATTTGAGGATAGACGATATCATGACTGGGGCACATATGATTTCACGAAGAAATGGTGCTACACAAATTAATAGAAAGATGTATCGACAAAACTTTAACCAAGACTACAATCCAACTATGTTAAAAACCTTAGCTGCTCAAGGATTGTATCCTGATGAAATCGAAGGAATCTTCTAGAATGAAGAAATATTTATTAATTTGCCTTTTACCTATTTTTGCTACTGCTTGTAGTGCTAAACCAGCCCCACAAGAAGAACTAGATATTCAAGCTACCTTTTTGCCTACTGTCTTCAATCTTGATGCTGGTACTTATGCTTTAGCTCCAAAAGAAGCTCCTACAGCTTTAACTAAACAATTGTATGATGATGCATTATTTAAGCTTGGTTTATTAAAAAGATATGATGACCAAGCAAGTGCAGAGTCCAAACTTGAAAAGTCTGTGAGACCTGTTGCTTTAAATACTTTATGTTTAATGAGTAAGTTTGTTAATAACCCAACTTATATAAAAGCTGTAAAGCATAGTATTGAGCAAGAGCCTGATTTAAATAAATGGCTCAAGGAACAACAACCAAAGTGGCAAGAAGCTTTGAAAAAAGAGGACAAGGAAATTTTTGATCATCCTTGTTTATAAATAATAGATTAAAATTAATTTTAAAATTTCGATTTTATCTATTTATCAATACATTACTACTACCATAGGTAGTAAAAAGAGACCGTCTTATTTGGTCTCTTTTCTTTTTAAGTATTAGAAACTAGGCCCCGTTTATTTAAATCAATTACAACTACTTTTATAGAGTCAATAATTGGCCATTGCGAGGCTATACCATACCAATAGTTTTGAAGAGTTTCTTCTAACTCATTTAGCCCAACTCTACTTCCATTTATAAACCATTTTTTACTAGTGTTCTGAGCAACTAATAAAAATATTCCACAACCAGAAGTAGCTTCACGTAAATAATCTCCTACTAATTGATTTCTTAGCCTTTCACACAAATCTGGTCCAGTCCAATTTCTATCCAAAATCTTTAACTCAATCGGTACTGGACTATTTATTCTCGGATTTTCTAATCTGATATCAGTGCGCTGGCTATTAGCAAGTTCATTTTCTTGAGATGTAGAATATTTATTTTGAGCTATTTTTCTTAATTCACTGGCAATAAGATTTCTCATTTCTGTTTCCTCTTCCACTCTTTGCCAAGTACGCCATGGGCTATCATCACCATTTTCCAGCCAATCCTTCAGCTCAAAAACTCTAAGCAAAGCTAAATTAAATAACTCTTTATGTGTTTTAGGTTTTATATTTCCAGAACTTTCAAATTGCAGCAGTTGCTCACTTTCCCATGGTTCTAAATCACCACATGATAGTGCAATGTTAGAAGCGGTTTTTAATAACCAATTTCGACGATTATGATCCGTAGTTTCTTTAGATAAATCTTTAATAGCATAATAGGTTTCTGAACATGGAATATCTTTTAAACATGAAAATAATAGATCTCTTGCATCTTGAGCATCATCTCTTAAGCCAGGTGAATAGACAATTAAGCTAGGTCTTAAAATATCCTCATCAGGTTTTATATATTCATGCATCAACGAGTAGAGACGTTTTAAATAGTGTACTTCTTCTAATTGATCAATTTTAGTTTTACCTTTAACTGAACCTTTTCTACCAGTTAAATTGCAGATAAACTCCTGCGCAGCGTAAGTTGCATCTTTAAATGGCAATTGTTTTAGCCATTTTTCCAAATTAATTATTCCATTTTCTGGCTCACTATCTACAAATAATGCAAACCACCAAGCTTTATCGCCTACTGAATCAGATAGCTCTATTCTCTGTTTAGATAATCTACTAAGGTCTTCTTTTAAAATATCTGATTTTAATATTATTTTTAATAGATAACTATTAGTTTGTTTATGTAGTAATTTATCCTTACTAATTAACCAATTAAATATTTTTGGAGCTATATCTACATATAACCAAGGTGCATGGTGGAATATCTTCTGAAGAATATGACTATGATTATGTTCAAGAGCTGGGTCAGATGTTTCAAGCTCCCAAACTACCTCTTTCATTACAGACTCACTGACGAGATCAGGAAAAAGCTTATAAAACTTTTCCAACCATGATGGGAAATCATTTAATTGCCAAGAAAGATATCTAAGCGCATGTTTAATTTCATAAAGATTTAAATTTAAAGGAAAACTTTCATTTTCATTTGATTCTATTTGTAAACCAGCTAAACCAAAAATCACAGTATAAGGAGTACTGTTTATTGGCAAACGTTCCTCTGAATGTAATTTAGGTTTAAAGATGCGCCAAAATTTTATAGCTGCATCACGATATGCGGAAGCAACTTGAAACCCGAATTCATTTATTAAAATTTCCCAATTTGAATAATCTTCACGATTTACTGAATCCTTACCGTAGATACATTCATTCATTAACCAATAGCAATCATTAGTTAATTCACCTTTTAAAAAATAAGATGAATTACTAAGTCGTTCAGGATTATTTTTTAATGATTTAATCCAATTTAATCTAGCCTTTGTATTTTTTAATTTTTCTTTTTCCTGTTTTAACCTTGTTTTCTTCATTTTTTCTTCATGTTTTTTTTGATTATCACTTATAATAGGATTGATAAGATTTTCTAAATGTATCGATAATGCTGGATAAATAGAACATATAATTTTAAATTTCTCTAGCATCCACTCAGGCTTATCATTTTGATGGTATATCATAAACGCCCTATTAAGAGCTATCAACTTATCATCCATTAATTCCTTAATATCTATAAAACCTAACAATCGTTCAAAATCATTTATATTAAATTTCCAAAAATGATCAAAGCAAGCAACTCTCCAATCATCAATAATTTTTTTTTGTTCATACTGCCGTACTAATGCTATAGAATGCCAATATAATTTATCATTTAATTCACTCCAATCAGGAACTAGTGATTTCAATTTATTTTGCTCATCTCTATAAGAATATTCACTATGATATTCTAATGCTGCTGAATTTATTAATAATTCGAGTGTACTATTTTCTAAGGCTAATTGACTTCGACTTTCAACTAAATTTTCAATTATTCGATATGCTGTTTTTAGCAGCCAAAAATATTTTTTTGAAATTTGGCACTCTTTTCTTTCATAAAAAGGTTCCGTATTTATTAGCTCAATAATACCAGCTAGCAATTTAGAATTTAATTGTTCATCACATTTTTTTACGAAGTTTTCTAGTTTCTCATTTAAACCAGTAAAATCATATTTTTTATAATCTGATGACATTTTTAATGAGAGGATAAGTAAGTCAACCATTTCTTTATCTGGTTCAATTCCTTCTACTAACTCTGCAATTAATTGTCTATTTAAAATTTCTTCATTTTTATTTAACTCTGTCCATAACTCAATTTTTTCTATTGTATTTGCACATGACATAATAGCCCTAATAGATATTCGTCTGGAATACATATCACGAGACTGATCTAGAGCTATAGGTTTCAATAATGGAATACACTTACTGAATTTTCCATGCCAAACTATTTCTGCTAGGAAGAAGATAACATCTTTATTGTTAAAATATTTTTCTATAAGAAATAAAACTTCTTCTTCAAAATCAGAACTGACAATTTTTGAAATTAAACCGTTATTTCTCATAGAACGATCATCTAAATTATAAGAAATTCTATTTATATATTCAGAAAAAAACTGTTTACGTACACTGAGAGATAATTGAGAGGGATCACCACTTTCAAAAGCTAGTTCTGGTTGAAACTTTATTACTTTTTGACAGATTTTTTCATCCAGTATAATCAACCATGGCAAGATAGGTCGGAGAGAAGGTGTTATTATTTTTTCTCCGAATTGTTCTTTAAAGAATAAGGCTTCTACCGCAAGTCTGTTATCTCCATTTAGCTGTTTCGAAAACCATTGAGCTGCTAAAAATTCACGTATATCTCTATGTCTAAACCTTACAGCGCCATAAATAATATCATTAAAAATACCAGACTCTAATAACCTACTTATTTCTTCACTGTTCCAATCTGGAAGGATTTGTTGACCATTTAAATTATCATTATTATGTGAAAATGGTGAAACACTAATATTAGCCTTACCAGTTAATATAACTGTAGCTGCGAGGCGCTCTGCACCAGCTAAAAGTTTTTCAAAAGTTATACGTACTGATTTTCTATCATCAGTATGAGAATCATTTAAGCGTTGGTTAATATTATATTTTATAATATCTAAACGAGATCCTAATTTTCCAATATCATTCCATTTTTTTATAATATTTTCTAAATCAAATGGTCTTTCAGCCAAAACTAATAAATCAAATTTTTTAATTTCTTCTATTAATTTATGAATATTTTTAACTTGTCTTATATTACAAAACCTTTCAATTTCTTCATAACCTAATGGAAACAAAATAACTACTTTAATTGAGTTTTCTCTATTATCATTTACCGTAAATTTATTATCACCTTTAAAAGAATTAGATATTATTAAATCCAGAAAATCTTCATCTTCTTCATATCGCCAGCTATATGGTCGACTAGAAATATAGATATGACATCTATGTGAAGCAGGTTGAATTTTTCTTGCAAATTTATTTATAGCATTTTTGAAATGCTCTTGGATCTTCTAAACGAGCTTCATCTACAGAATCTAGGAAAAACCAAGCTTTTTTTTCAGGAGATGTTAACCATTCTTCAAAACGCTCTTTATCTCCAACTTCAAATGATTCTATAAAATCGCTATCAATATCTTCTATTCTAATAAAAAAAGAAAATTTATCATCGTGTTCAAGTTTTTTCGCCTGCTGCTTAAATTCTTCTGTTTTTCCTGCTCCAGCTTCTGCCAAAACTACACATCTATTATATTTTTCTAATAAATCTTCCCACGTTAATAATCCAGCAGAATCCATACTTAATGAGTAATCACTATTTGTAACTTGAGAATTACTATTAGATGATAGTTGTGAGAATTTTCTATTAAGCTCAATATAACTCATAATATTCTTGGTTTTGTATCTAATAATCGGTACTATAAATTTATTTTTATCTTAAATCTATAATACCTTAATTTATCCTCCTACAAAAAAACCTCTCCACCACCATATCCCTCTCTTCCAAACAATTTGAGCTTAAAATCTGGAACATCAAGCCATCAATTAGGTTTAAAACCAAATTGGCATCGGGCTTTAATGCATGGGTTTCTAAACTAAAAATGAGATCAAAAATCTCATGAAGTAGCCATTTTCTATACTCAACCGCCATACGGTAAGCGCTCACATACATATGTTTAATTTCAAAAAAGGCTTTAAGCAAAAGGTAATACAGGCTATTAAAGTTAACATGTAAGTTTATAATTTCTTTGAGTTTGTCCTTTGAAGTGCGGTAACGACTTGAGTAAATAATGGCAAGTACTTCTTCTTTCAGCAGGCTTTTTTGAAAAGCGATGCACATTTCAATTAACCGTTCTTTTGAGTGAAAGTAATTATAAAAAGTCGCCTTGGTTATTTTGGCTTCTTTAATAATTAGGTCTACGCCCGTCGTGTGAAAACCGTAAGTAACAAATAGGCGTATGGCAGTATGAATAACCTGTAATTTTTTGGAAGAAGTTTTTAAATTTTGCATAGTTTTACCGTTATAAATTCTTGTTGTTTCTAAAAGAGATTAAAAAGCCTGTGCCTTTTCTGGGAGAAAAAAAGGCACAGCAAAGCCGTAAAGACTGTGCTTGGCACATCTCAAGTTTTATTGTTGCTAAGTTTTAGACGTAATGATTTAAAGCCTGAAAAGCCTATGGCTCATCAAACTGCTTTAAAATTTTAAGTTGTGTCGAGATAGATTTTGACAGTGACTGCCGATAATTTATGAATGTGCATAGCCAACTCCTTCTTTTGGGAGTTCTGCCAAAGCATTATAAATTATGGTGGCAGAACGGAAGCAGGTTGACGGACTGGGTTCGACATCCAGCACACCCGAAGGTGTCCCACTCCCGTCCTACCGCTACGGGAGGGAACGGGTGTGCACACAAGACTACTCCTCAGAAGAAATAATCCTGATGTGGTCGAATCATCGGTCCGTCAAAACCGACTGGCAATGTAGGCCAGCCCGCAAATGGTAATCTTCAATATTTGAGCTGTCAATGTGAAATTGGCTAGAAATTATTTAATTAATTATTGTTTTTCATTGTATTAGGTACTTTGTCTAAACATTATATAAAGTAATATTGAACACTGTTTTAGAAATACAAGCTCCCGCCTCTATTTTTTTCAAATGTTGTATACGCCAAGTCCCCTTATACGCCTATAAGCTTAACTTAATAAAAATGATTAAGAAGTATTAGATAAATATTGCATTTTTTTTATTAGATAAGCTATTTTTATATGCATAAAGTTGTATATACATGTTAGGTTGTGACTATACATATGAACCATGCATAGCCCTAACGCCAAATACGCTTTATCACAAAATTTAATATTGAGAACCGGGCATTTTGTCCGTTTGTTCTCTTCTAAATAAGAACTGACTATTGAGGCAAAACATGGATTGTTTATTTAATAAATCTTTCGAAAAGACGATGAAAGGATTTCAAAAACTGGTGTTGGGGGTACCCCTCCTCATTACCGCCCAAACAAGTTTTGCCGATTGGATTAAAGATTCTGTTTCTAAAAATGAATCAAAAACTATTCAAATTCGCCATTATATTCATGAGCATCCAGAACTTGGGAACATGGAGTTCAACACTTCAAAATTAGTGCAAAATGAGTTGAAGTCTTATGGGATCGAAGTTCGAAAAGGTTTTGCAAAAACTGGTGTTATTGGGATCTTAAAAGGCGATCTGCCTGGTCCCGTTATGGCATTAAGAGCAGATATGGATGCCTTACCCATCGAAGAAAAAACAAATTTGAGTTATGCAAGCAAAGTAAAAGCACAATATCAGGGTGAGTTACAACCTGTTATGCATGCATGCGGTCATGACGCACATACGGCTATGCTATTAGGTGCAGCAAAAATACTTGCAGAAAACAAGAATAGACTCGCGGGCACTGTTGTTTTTGTTTTCCAACCTTCTGAAGAAGGAGCTGCTGATTTGGCTGGTTTTAGCCAAGGTGACCAAATCGGCTCAAGAAAGATGATTACAGACGGCGCACTTAAAAAGCCAGAACCTGAAGTCATGTTTGGTATCCATGTCGTTTCAGGTATTCCAAGTGGCAGCATTTTCTATAAAGATGAAGCTATGCTTAATAGTGCTGATGAATTCCGCATTAAACTGACTGGACAGCAAGTGCATGCTTCTATGCCTTGGGCTGGTCGAGATCCAATTGTGGCATCTGCTGCCATTATTAATAATATTCAAACGATGATCAGTCGCCGTTCTGATCTTACTAAAGGTATGGCCGTGATAACGGTAGGACATATTTCCGGCGGAACTGCGGCCAACATTATTCCGAAAGAAGTTGATATGGAAGGTACTATTCGTACCAATAACGAAGATATCCGTCAAAATATTCTTCAACAATTGCCTGAAATGGTCACTCATACTGCGCTTGCAAACAATGTAAAAGCTGATATTGAACTCTCGCCTTATGCACCTGTAACTTATAACAATAAAATGTTAACTCAATTAATTTTGCCTACATTAGAAAATACGGTTGGTAAAAATAATTTGCATCGTATGGAGACTAATGCAAGTGCAAGTGATGACTTTGCACACTATGGCAAGCTTATGCCCTCGCTTTATATTTCACTCGGTGCGACTCCTAAAAATCAAGATATGAGTAAAGCAGCTCCTAACCATAGTCCAGAATTTATTGTAGATGATGCAACCTTAAAAACAGGTGTTGAGTCTCATATACGTTTTGTTATGGATTATCCTGCTATTGCTAGTCAGGTACAAAAAGCTTGGAGAAATGATAAGAAATAATTTTTATTAGTTAATCGCTTCACTCATTTTATATGGGTGTGAGCGATTAATATAAAAATATTAGATTTCTATTTATAAATCATAATTAAAATTATAAAAACAATAAATTACAAGAAAAACAATATTAAATTGATTTTATCAAAACAGCTATATTCTATATGGATATATAGTAAAAAATTATACAATATTGATACCTATTCTTTAATGTTATTAATTAATCTCTTAACTAATAAAATAGGTAAAATCGTAATGTATAAATTTTTAGCACTTTCTTTTATTAGTATAGGTCTGGTTGCTTGCAATAAAACTAGTGAGGATTCTGCATTAACTATAAATAATCAGGAATATATGCCGAAACACCAACTAACAGCTAATAAATATATTTATGAATACAACAATATTATTTATAACTTACCTAACAATAGTGACCAAAAATCGATCAATTTAAAATTAAAAAAATTATTAAATACCATGCCATCTAATGAAGATAATTTAGCCATTTTAAAAACTAAAAGGAAAATTCTTATTCGTCTGGGTTGCCTTGAACAAGCTTATGCCATTACTGAAAAAATGTTAATGAAAGCTAATAATTCCAAGCTTCAGGAAACGCAATGTATTTTCTTAAAACGGATGAAAAAAAATATATCACTTATAAAGCAATGTTATGAAAAAACTGCGTCCAGCTATTTAAACGAAATAAATCTAATTCCTAAAGCACAGTTATGGTACCAATATGCATTATGGGGAAATTATGCGGCAATGTACCACGCTGGTCATAAAGAATATAAGCTTAAGCTACTCGAACTAATTAACTATCATAATAATGAAGATCATCGTTTAACGTACCGACAAATGTATGAAAGCGTAGTGAATCCGTCAATTTTACAAAAAAGAATCGATCGGATTCCTTATAGCCCTGAGTGTCGTTAACAACTCTTTAACCTCCAGATTTTCACCTAAAAATAGAGCATTTACCCATCCATATTTTCATTATCCGAAGCATCATCTTTATTTAAAATACGCCCTTCCTGTTTTGGCCGAATTAATGGTGCTGTTGGTCTCGGATGATGCGCATGCGTATATTGCATACCCGCTCCGGCATATACATCATCGGCGGCAATTTCAGTTTCAAAACGCTCATTGTCCAAATCTCGAATTTCTTCGGTAATTCGCTCTACCTCGTCTTCATCTACACCTAGCTCTTGTAAAATAACACCCCCAAATTTGATGGCAGACTCAAAAGTTTCACGAATCATGTAGTCTACTTTTTGTTTGACTAAATGTAGTGAATGCTCACGATCATATGAACGAACTAATAATTTTGCCAACGGAAATTCATGAGTCACGAGTTCTACAATTCTATTGGTAGTTTCTTTACTATCTACACATACTACAATTGCTTGTGCAGTTGCGGCTCCAGACGCATGTAGAATATCTAAACGGCAACCATCGCCATAATAAATTTTAAAACCAAATCTTTCAGCATTTCGAATCATGTCGGTATTATTATCAATAATGGTGACGTCTACTCCTCTTGCCAACAATAATTGACTGGTTACCTGCCCAAATCGCCCGAAACCGATCATTAAAACATTACCAGTTAAACCCTCGGCAATATTGATGTTTTCTAATGAAACACTTGCCTTAGATTGAGTAAAACGCTTAAAAATAATACCTACAATTGGGGTTAACACCATTGAAAGTACAACAATAGCAGTTAGGTTTGATTTAATAGTACTATCAATGACTTGTGCACTTAATGCGGCAGAAAAAAGTACAAAGGCAAACTCGCCACCTTGAGCCATCAATAAGGCACGATCTAAGGCCTCAGTATGAGAACTCTTAGTTACTCGCGCGACCATATAAATCATGATGGCTTTAGCAAACATGAGAGCAATTACGCTACTTACAATAAGCTGCCAGTTTTGAGCAACCACTGATAAATCCAGTGACATGCCAACCCCAAGGAAAAAGAGACCCAACAGGATTCCACGGAAAGGTTCAATATCAGCTTCAATTTGATGCCTAAAGGTAGATTCAGATAGCAACACACCAGCCAAGAAAGCGCCCATTGCCATAGTCAAACCGCTCACTTGCATGAGCAATGCCGCACCCAATACCACCAGCAAGGCGGCAGCGGTCATCACTTCTCTTGCTTTAGCGGCAGCCAAGATTCTAAATAATGGATTAAGTAACCAATGCCCTGCTGCAATAAGACCCGCAATGGCCAATAAACCAATTCCTATATTTTCTAAACGTACCGATGTGCTTTCGACCACATGATTCGGTGCCATAAAAGCAACAATAGCCAACAATGGCACTATCAATAAATCTTCAAATAATAAGATGGCTACAATTTTTTGCCCGCGAGGCTGAGTTAAGTCACCACGATCGCCCAGTAGTTGCATCACAATAGCAGTCGATGTTAATACAAACCCTGCTGCGCCGATAAAAGCAACTTGCCACGTAAAACCAAATAGCAAACCTACGCCTGTTAATGCCACAGCACAGCTTATGATTTGTAGTGTTCCTAGCCCAAAAATTTCCCGTCGTAGACTCCATAAATGTGATGGCTGCATTTCGAGACCAATCACAAATAGGTACATCACAATGCCCAACTCGGCAATATGTAAGATTGCGGTGGAATCTTGGAAAAATGCAAAACCGAAAGGGCCAATAATCAGACCCGCAATGAGATAACCTAATACCGAACCTAAACCAATACGTTTAAAAATAGGGACTGCAATTACCGCGGCCGCCAATAAAACTACAGGGGCAATCAAGCTAATTGAATGTGCTTCTGAACTCATATACTACTCATCTTTTGATTTATCTTTTTGTATTTATTTAAATTCTCACCCTCTCCTTGCTGTAAATTAAACATAATTTCCTATATAAAAAAGCACCCTTTTGATTGTTGCTAACTTATAAAAAGTACTTTTTAAATGTTATTAGGCACCCTCTACAACTAGTTAAAAAGCCCAATAACCTTATATAGATATACAAAAGAATCTAAAGGAATACCTTTAGATTCTTGTCATTATTTTACTTAGCTTTATAGGTAAACTTAATTAAAGCCCCTGGGTTTTCCAACTGGTTTGTAACGGAACCATCATCTTTTTGAACATTACCTTCCGGGTCAGTTAAGACATATAAAGTATTCCCTTCAGGGTTTGCAATAACATCACGATAGCGATTGTTACTTTTGAACATCGGAATAGCATCATCATAGGTCGTGCTATATGTCTGATCCATCTTAATACGGAAAATAACCCCACGTTTTAAAGATGGAACAAGCAAAGTATTTTCCCAACCTGGAATTGCTTTTTTACCGCCCGTATAAACATAAGCCGAAGATGGAGCTACCGTTGGCCAGCAAATATAAGTCATATCGCCACACATCGGGTCGTTATAGTTATAAGTATCCTGAACGGTAAATAAGGTCTTCAAAGGTGCAATAAAGTTTTTACCAGTCCATTCAGACTCTTTTGTTACTGGAACACCCGCCGCTACTTTTATGCCGTTTTGTCCTAAATCTTTAATTTGAGATTTATTGGTTGCGGCTGAATAGTTTGCATAGGCATAACCACTGTCATCTTTATAGCCTGCCACATTAGGCCAACCGTAGTTCCCACCCTTAACAACCAAATTAATTTCATCGTCAGAATTTGGGCCTTGCTCAGCTTGTAAGAGCTTACCATTTGGTGCAAATGCCAAACCTTGTGGGTTACGATGACCTAATGTGTAAACATGACTTGTAACACCATTAAAACTTGGGTTATCACGAGGGATACTACCATCCAAATTTAAACGCAGGACTTTACCAGAATATGCATGGAAGTCTTTATTCTTTAATTCTTGTTGGGTTGGAAGACTTTGGGCATAGTTAGGCTCAAACAAATACGTTAACTGGTTATGGCCTTGGTCACCCAAAGTGTAATAAATCTTATGGTCCGGTCCAATCACTAAACGACCAGCTTGATGGTCTTTAGAAGAAGGTAACCCTGCTAATAAATCAACTGGGTTTTGCAAGGTATCTGTTGATTTATTATAGGTGTATCTTCTAATAATTGTCTGATTTGGAGAGTTCTTGTCTGTTGCTTGAGGATTTTTAAAAGTTCCAGAGATATAAATATATGGGTTATTTTTAAAATCAGGATGAAATGCAAAACCTAATAAGCCGTTTTGTGCATGCGGATCATTAATAATACCAGGTACTTGAAATACTGTTTTAACTGCACCTGTTTCCGGATTTACTCGTAAGATTTTGCCTGTCACAAGTTCAGTCAACCAAATCTGGTTATCCGGTCCCCAGACTAAAGCATGAGGTTTATTTAAATTTGATAAAAGAACCTTTTTTTCAAAATTTTCAGTTTTTGCTTTTGCAAATTGCGCTGGAGTTAAGGGAACATCAGCCAATGCATTAGACATTGTAAAAAGCTGAACCGAACCTAAAAAAGCAATGTTTAGTAATAAGTGTTTATTCATAATTTTCACCGTATTCAAAGTTAATGCTTTCGTTTTTAGCACTTTAGAGAGGTGGATCAGGAAATTTGAACAACACTTATAAGTGATATTTTGCTCCCCAAATGATGTTATAAACATCAATATATGGAGTATTTTATGGCACGTAGACCAAGAAGAAATCATTCAAATGATTTTAAAGCTAAGGTAGCACTTGCTGCGATTAAAGCAGAAAAAACACTTGCTGAATTGAGTGCTGAATTTGATGTTCATCAAAACCAAATTATCGACTGGAAAAATCAACTGATTTCAGCTTCCTCGCAAGCTTTCGATCAATCAAAAGCTCCAACAGAACCACCCATCGATCTAAAAAAACTACATGCAAAAATCGGTGAGCAGGCATTAGAAATTGATTTTTTAGAAGGTGTGTTGAAGAAACTGGGCCGCTTCAACCACAAAAGTTAATCGATGACTCACTTCAGATTTCAGTATCTAAGCAAGCTCAGCTGCTGAAAGTCTCCCGTGGTTGTTATTACTATCGCCCAAAACCTGTGAGTGCATCAGATCTGAAGCTGATGCGGTGTATGGATGAGTTACATATGCAATACCCTTTTGCAGGTAGCCGTATGATGCGTGATTTGTTGAATCGTCAAGGACATCATATAGGACGACGTCATACACGTACTTTAATGAAGAAAATGGGCATTAATGCGTTATATTGCAAACCAAATTTAAGCCAGGCTAATCAAGCTCACCGCAAATATCCATATCTGCTCAAAGGATTGGCTATTCAGCGCAGTAATCAAGTGTGGTCTACGGATATAACGTATATCCCTATGGCAAAAGGCTTTGTTTATTTATGTGCTGTGATTGATTGGCATAGCCGCAAGGTACTTGCGCATAGAGTATCGATTAGTATGGAGGTTACATTTTGCATAGAAACATTAAATGAAGCTATTGAAAAATATGGTCGACCTGAAATATTTAATACAGACCAAGGCAGTCAGTTTACCAGTGATGCATTTATTGATGTATTGAAATCAAATG
>NZ_JAKTIM010000016.1:0-38897 GCF_027855455.1 Acinetobacter sp. AOR01_HL
GAGCCTGTAAATTATTTTGTGTAAGTTCCATTTTTTATAAATGATCTTTTAATCGATCATCGAACTGAATCGTAAACCAATTCATTGCTAAACGCCAATTTTGAATTGGCATCGTCCATTTCTTCGCAGCATTTGATGTTGCTAAGTAAATGACCTTCTTTACTGAGTCATCAGATGAAAAGATTTTCCTTTTCTTCGTTGAATGGCGTATTACGCTATTCAACGACTCAATCGCATTTGTTGTATAAATTGCATGACGTATTTCGGCTGGATAGCTAAAGATCGTTCGGATATTTTCCCAATTGGCCCGCCAGGATTCTCCAATTTTGGGATACTGGTGATTCCATTGATCACAGAAGATGTCTAGGGATTTTAAAGCATTTTCCTCTGTACTTGCCTGATAAATCGCTTTCAGACCCGACGTAACAGCTTTGTAGTCTTTCCAGCTTACAAATCTCAGGCTATTGCGTACAACATGCACGATACACAGTTGAATATCAGTATGAGGGTAAACAGAGGCTATCGCGTCAGGGAAGCCTTTTAATCCATCTACACAGGCAACAAGAATGTCCTGTACTCCTCGATTTTTTAGCTCTGTCATGACTGACAGCCAGAATTTGGCACCTTCTGTCTGAGCAATCCACATACCCAGTAATTCTTTTTGCCCATCCATATTGATGCCTAAAGCAAGGTATACGGACTTGTTAATCACATTGGAGTGCTGACGGACTTTGACAACAATACAGTCAAGATAGACAACAGGATAAAGGCTATCTAAGGCTCTATTTTGCCACTCAGTCACTTGCTCAATCACAGCATCGGTAACTTTGCTGATGAGAGATGCTGACACATCGGCATCGTACATTTCTTTGAAGAAGGCTACAATTTCCCTATTAGTCATTCCTTTTGCATACAGTGAGAGGATTTGGTCATCCATACTGGTGATGCGTGTTTGGTGCTTTTTGATAATTTGTGGCTCAAATGAACCTTCTCGATCACGGGGAATATCTAAAGCCAGTTGTCCATCTTGAGTTGTAATGGTTTTAGAACTAAACCCATTACGGCTATTTGAGCCTTTCTTGGGCTGATGCTTTTCATAACCGAGATGGTCTGAAAGTTCAGTATTGAGTGCAGTTTCAATCATGAATTTTTTAAAGACTGCTGTCATTTGGTTTAAGTCTTCTGGTGTTTTTAGACCTTTAGCCAATTCGGCAGCCATACTTTTGATTGTTGCTTCATCCATGTGAAGTACCTTTTGTAATTATCCTCTGAAGGATAAATGAAAATTAAGTACTTACACAAAATTTAGAACAGTCCCATAAGCTCTTGATAAAGTTGTTTGGCTTGTTGCTCTTCAAGATGATTGGCGATGTCATGTAACTCTTTAGCTGGCACTTCATGTTGTCTAGCATCCATCACACCACTCGCTGCTTTTTTCACAGTTTCACAGTAATGAAGTTCCATTGCTTCTGATGCTGCATAACATTGAATTGAAACTGCACTTATAAAGAGGAATATAAATCTCATAATCTCACCTTAATTTGACGCGCAAGGTTAGCAACTAATCTCCCAAAATTTAAGTTAAAAAAGGTTAATTTTTCTATTCTCTTATTTTATTTGACCTTTTGCACATGGGTGTCAGAAGCATTAAGCACTTTTCCATCTGCTGTGACTGGTGCCATAAATGGAATTTGCTGACCTGTATTTTTATCAATTAATAGAGAATGGCGCTCACCACTTTCAAATAAGTTGTGTTCTCCCCATTGACGTAGAGCAACAATCACAGGAAATAAACTCTCCCCTTTAGTGGTCAACACATATTCCTGATAAGCCGTACCATCTGAAGCATCTTGCATTTCGAGAACACCTGCTTCCACCAACTTTTTCAGCCTGTCAGAAAGAATATTTCGTGCAACGCCTAAGCTCCGCTGGAAATCCCC
Organism: Acinetobacter sp. AOR01_HL; assembly: GCF_027855455.1. NCBI lineage: Bacteria > Pseudomonadati > Pseudomonadota > Gammaproteobacteria > Moraxellales > Moraxellaceae > Acinetobacter > Acinetobacter sp. AOR01_HL. Next base: position 1,941 of record NZ_JAKTIM010000016.1, read on the forward strand.
AAAACGGCGCATTCCGTCAAATGCATCGCGCACAATAAGCAGTGACCAGCGATCTCCTATGAGATTGACGCAGCGTGCAACAGGACAAGGTTCTTCTTTCATCAATGTAGAGTTAGCCATTGAGTTTCCTTACCAATAATCAGTAACAAGATATCTAGTTGCATTTTAAAACCAGTCGATCTAACATTCAACTAGTTGCATTTTAAAACTAGATTGGATGGATTTAGAATAATGAAAGCCTCCCTTGTATCTTCAATGTCTCCGGTAGATAACAATAAAACGCATTCGAACCTACCTCGTAGCGTAGTTTTGCTATTTGCTATAGCAAGTGGTGCAAGCGTAGCAAACGTCTATTATGCACAGCCTTTGCTCGACATCTTGGCGAGTGACTTTAATGTGAGTCATGCCGCCATTGGTGGTGTGGTTACAGCCACTCAAATAGGTTGTGCACTTGCCCTCGTGTTTTTAGTGCCGTTAGGTGATCTTATAAATCGGCGTCGGTTAATGACACTGCAACTACTGGCTTTAATATCTGCATTGCTAATGGTTGCCTTTGCCCACTCTACGATTATTCTTTTGACAGGAATGCTTGCGGTTGGCCTACTCGGCACAGCCATGACACAAGGACTTATTGCCTATGCTGCAAGTGCTGCGGCCCCACATGAGCAAGGGCATGTGGTTGGTACTGCACAGAGTGGTGTATTCATTGGGTTACTGCTTGCCCGTGTATTTTCAGGAGGAATAAGTGATATAGCGGGTTGGCGCGGCGTGTACTTTTGCGCAGCTATCATTATGCTCATGATTACCTTACCACTTTGGAGGCGACTCCCTCATTTAAATGTTCAGCCCGTTACCATGCGCTACCCGCAACTTCTAGCTTCTATGTTAAAGCTACTGCGCCAAGAAAAAGTCCTACAAGTACGCGGTGTATTAGCCTTACTCATGTTCGCGGCATTTAATATTCTCTGGAGCGCATTGGTACTACCGTTAAGTGCACCACCCTATAACTTTTCGCATACTGTAATTGGGTCTTTTGGACTGTTCGGTGTAATCGGTGCTCTAGCCGCCACTCGTGCTGGCCAATGGGCCGACCGCGGATATGCTCAGCGCACAAGCTTGGCAGCACTGTTAATATTGCTGCTCGCATGGTGGCCGCTTTCACTCATGATCTACTCACTTTGGGCGCTGGTGATTGGCATAGTATTGCTCGACTTAGGTGGACAAGCCCTGCATGTGACCAACCAAAGTATGATTTTTCGTACTCGCCCAGAAGCACATAGTCGTCTTGTTGGTCTATACATGCTCTTTTATGCAATAGGTAGTGGACTGGGTGCAATCAGCACAACAGCGACTTATGCTTATGCAGGATGGCTCGGCGTATGTAGTCTAGGCGCATGTGTGAGTTTATTGGCATTATTATTTTGGTGGAGAACGATGAAGCTATAACCCAAGTATTTTAAAAGTTCGTTCATCTAATTCTCTCAATTCATCCAAAGTATAGAGCCGCCCCTTTGGATCAAAAAATTTATCAAAATCAAATTGCCCTTCTTTATATAACTTATAACGTTTAGGGCCTAACCATTCTTTTTGGAAAAAATTATCGGTCAGATTAAAAAATTCTTTGAAGGAAATATTTGCGTCTATTTGACCCATTAACTGAGTCCGCTCATCTTTAGGAATATCTCGTACTTTTCTTTCATCCATAACGAAAGATCTGTTCCCAATAAGCCTTCCATCCTTACTTACGGGAACCAGAATACTTCGGCAATTTGGATGCAAAGGTGGCACTCTTTTCGCCGAGTCATTCAGTTTCCAAATAGAACCATCAACGGCTGCACAGATTTTAGAAGTCCTGCCATCTAAAACACTCACAAACCTTACATATTCAAAATTAAAATTTTTGAAGTTATATAAATAGACCTGATTTGATATATGGCTACGTAGCGTTCTAATAATTCTTTCAATATCGATTTTGGTACTGTTGAGCAATCCATCTTCGTACTTAAGGCGTTTTGTACCAGTAATACATTTGATGATTTGCTGAGGCGTCATTCCGGTATTCATACCATCCCGAATAGCATATTCAATGCGTTGAAGGGCATTTTCACCAATTTGAGCTAAGGATTCATCAACCAAGGCACCTCCAGCCAAAGGCACTCGTTTTATTGACTGATAAAGCCGCTCTCCCTTTAAATCTTTAATAACCTTACCAAATAATTTGGCAATATAGTTTGACTCATATATAGCCAAAGCAATTGCCGAGTGAGTAAACATTTCCGGTAAAACAGTATTAATTGAATTAAACCAGTTCGAAATAACAAGTTGGATGTTTTTTAGATGCTGAGTTGTATACTCACCACCAGCAAGAGCAAACCTCTCAGTTTCATTCAGCTCTTTCATTAAATCGCCTAACCGATCAAGCATAACCATCGTTTCACTATTAAAAAACTTATAAAGTTCATTTACCGATCGCGATGATGCTCGGTAGAGATAAGCTTGATGCTGAGTAAAAACATCAAAAAGTGATTTTTCAGTAATATTCTTCATGTAAGTTACCTCTACAAAGGTGCACTTTATTTTTCTTTTTATATCGCTGTTCTATAAAATTTATTAATAGTTTTGAGTAGTTAAAAAGTTTATAAAGCTAATTAAAATAGTACTTTTGTTTTACGAACTTTTTTTGCACACTAATATTTCTAATAAAATTAGTGAGCCACAAAATAAACTCATCTCTATACTCAAAACGAGGAAGTAGACTTAAGTCAACTTTTATCTCTCTTTCAGAAAGAGGCTTAGTTAAACATTCTTCAAAATCAATTTTGGTATATTTTAACTTTAAATCATTTTGTTCGGCTTCTTTTCTAATTTCTGCCATCACTCTATTGAGATTGGTTACAGGGTTATCCGTAATCTGGTACTTTTCATACATATTTTCGTATACATTTTCGGCAATATCTAAATATTTAATGAGTTCAGCATTCTCATTCATCTCTTCATCATCCTATTTTTTTGGAAATTATGTACCAGTAAATGTTTCTATACGTAATTTAAGATTATTTTTATGTGAAAAATATTTTAATAAGAATAACAATATAATCTCCAACTTATTATTTTTTATGTCATTATTAATTCTTTATAAAACATTTCCATATTTACTGACATTTTTGATAAGTTTTATATGCTGATCATTTAAGCTGGTTAAATAAAAAAAACCGCCCCAGAAGGCGGTAGCTAAATATTATCAGCCAGATATAGAAGTAAGGTGGACAAATACTTCTATATTTAAGAGGATATTTTATTATTTTTAATGAAATCCTCAGATTTAAAGTAGTTAATAATCATCTCAGCATTTTCTTCTTTGCTTGGTTCAGCAGCCACAGGAATTTCGGCTTGATCAATTTTAAAGCCTTTTGGAATATAGTTTGAAATTGGAGGAAGCTTCTCTTTCCCTCCAATTGTCATTCGCTCAATAAAGCCTGCAAGCCACAAAATGAATTCATCTTCATTCTTAAACTTGGGCATAAGACTTAAATCAATATGCACTGATTTTTCTTTATTAAATTGATTTAAGCATTCTTCAAAATTTATAAAATTGTACTTAAGTTTGAACTCAGTACCTTTAATTGCTTTGCGAATCAAGCTAATTAAACAATTTAAATTTTGAATGGTATCTTCAGTAAATAAATTATCTTTTTTAATTTCCTTGTATACTTTCTCCGCTATAGCTAAATACTTTGGCATTTCTTCCTCCTCAATATTATTATAAATAATTGAAAATAAAAAAATTCATCTTTTGATTATGAAGACTTAATTGTAATTGAGTGCAAATAAATTTAAAACAATGTAAGAACTACCCATATTATGTAAAATTGCACCATAACGGAACACAAATAGTCAAACTAATGTTAAATGTTTCACAATTTTATTTAATACTTTTAACCAATTAGAAATATTTTCTTTCAATTGTAATTGATTATTTTTCACACAACATGAGTAATAAATTATCATTAAAAAACAATGTAGAAATAATTTTTATAAGTACCTCTCATGCTTCTAGATTCACCATACTTTAGTCTTTGTTCAGTCATAAATTTGAAGAAAAACTTAATTAAAGATGAGGTTATAACACCTACCCATCTGTTATATTTTTTTGAAAAAATTCTGTATCTATGATTACACCTTGCCTTTCTTCATGATAGTAACTATCTAGACACGAGGTAGCTAACATGAGTTTTTTAAGAAAGAAAAATAAAGCTAGTTTTGTACTATTTATTATTACCCTCTATTCAATGCTAGGGTTCGGCTTAGGTTTTATTATTTGGGAGTATTTCCTACAAATTCCATAACTTAAGCTAATAATTGATTTTTAAAGTAGCCGTTTTGATGGTTCTTTGAAAGATAATGTTTGCTTTAATTTTACACGGCTAAACTAAGCTGGCTAAAAAAAACCTTCCAAATATAAAGCGTTAACATTTGGAAGGTACTTTGTAATCAGCTAAAGCTAGTGTCTCGTAATTTCTGCATTAATTTCTAAGCTTATTTCTTTACTACGATGGTAAGCTGCTTTTAAAGCCAGCCGAATATCATCAGAGAGGTTGCCTAATTCAAACATTCGTAATGCAGACTCTGTAATACCATTCGCTAATGTGACCTTGCCACATAACTCACTAGGCTGAACATTACTTTTACGAACCATTTCTACAGCGCCTGATGCAGCTTGAAGTATTAGATCTAAAGCAAATTGCTTATCTAGCCCCATAGACACCCCTGTTTTCACCATACTGTCCAGAATATAGAAGAAGTAAGCTGGTCCTGAACCCGATAAAGCAATAATCGCGTCACTTTGGGATTCTGAATTTGCCCAATAGGTTCGCCCTGTGGCTGAGTAAATTGTTTCTATCACTTCTTTATCTAAAGGCTCTAAATAGTCTGAACCAATTAACACATGGGTACCTGTATAAGTTAATACAGGCGGATTAGAAATGACTCTGATAATTTTTTTTGAACCCGTAATACTCATTAATTGTTGAATATTAACTCCGGCCATCATCGACACAATAGTTTTATCAGCTAACCATTTTTTTAAGGGCGCCAGTATAGCCTTTAAGTCTTTTGGGTCTAGTAATAGAACAACTATATCTGCCTTTTTCACCTCATGTTGCTTTTGCTTTAGAATGATTTGATTCTCAAATTTGACTTCCTCTATTAGATTAATTTTTTCTCTTTGAAAGCCTTTTAAAACTAAACCTCCAATTAAAGCTAAAGACAAATTACTGCTACCAATGAAGCAAATATTAGGCTGTACTATATTCAACATTTAGAATTATTTCCTTCCTTTAGATATACTACAAAAAGAAATATTATTTATGACGTAAGTCATGTACCGTTAAGACAAGAAAAATTTAATAAATTTTCATGAATGTTAAGTTTAATTTTACAACGATTTTAAATTCTGAGCTAAGATTACTCTTTACTTATGACTTTATGAATAACAAATTAATCTAAATTGTTAAAAATATGTAATTAAAAATAATTTTTAGCTTATCTCATTAAAGAAATAGACTTACCAGACTTAAAGTATTTAATTAAAATTTACTTAATAAAAACTTTGTTCTTTTTTATAGAAACTTTCAGCTATTCTGGAGGCTTCTTGAAAATTGATTTCATTACACACCCAAAATGATAAAAGCTTTCCATCCAAATGGAAATATTGCTTGTGATACTCCGTTACATCATCTGAATGAGGATTTCCTATAGAGAAATAATTTTCATTATTCTTTCTTACTTTACCGTTTAAAATACCGCCAATACAAATATCCATTTTTATACCAGTTATAAAGTCAACTTATACAACATAATTCTAATTTCTATATTATATAAAACAAATAATCAACTTATTTAATTATCCATATAAAAAACCCACAAAGGAAGAAGTGGGTTTTTTAACTATCTTGATGATTAGAGCCGTTTAATTGAGCAAATCACTACAGATCAAATCGTCTAAAATCATCAAATTACTTTAGTTTAAGCATTCGTCACAATTGTGATATTCGAAGCTTGTGGGCCTTTTTTACCCTGTGTTACAGTAAACTGAACACGCTGACCTTCTAAAAGAACTTTAAAGCCTTGTGTTTGAATCTCAGAAAAATGTGCAAAAACATCTTTACCTTCATCAGTTTGAATAAAACCGAAACCTTTAGTTTCATTAAACCATTTTACTGTACCAGTAGTATTAGACATAAATTAATCCTAACTTTTAAAAACATTATCATTTATTATTGGGCAAACCAATAGAACTAAAAAATACACATTCTACTTAAATATCTAAAAATATACGGAGGATTATAAATAAAACTGCGAAAAGAGAGACTTTGGGTAACATGAATATTTTTGTAGTTAGTGACGACTATACACGCTTCTTAACGAATTGCAATCGATATCTTGATTAATTCATTTCTTATTGAATACGAAGGTATCAAATTCTAACTTTCTATCTGATTTTCAATGATATTTAAATATAATTTTCTACCACTGTATCTATATATTAATTAAATATATTTAATACTTTTTAAAGCATTGGATTTTTAATTATCAAATAATTTAGAGTTTAAAAAAAATAAGATTGTGTAGGAATTTTCAAATACCATCCTTTAATTTACTTTTTTATAAATTATACATACTCGTCTGTATACATAATTCCTATTCTGCTTTAAAGTAGGCATGCAATTAACATATTGATGGTAAACAGGAAGTATCAACGTGAGCGGTCTTTTAGTTTTTATAACCATTGCTTTTCTTACTTTATCAAGCCCAGGCCCAGGCGTTTTATTTACAGTAACAAATTCAATAAATTATGGTGTGAGGACAGCTTTATTTGGTATTAGTGGTTTAATTATTGGTATGTTTATTATCGCCGTGATTTCTGCAAGCGGTGTCGGTCTTATTATTACTAGCAATCCTACTATCTTCACTGCTTTAAAATTTATTGGGGCCTTTTACTTAATGTACTTAGGTTATAAAAATTTTATTAAAAAATCCCCGACTCAAGACTTATTAGAAACTGAACATAATGAAAAAGGGATAAAGAAATCAAAGCTTTTCTATCAAGGGTTGTTTGCCTCACTACTTAATCCAAAAACAATTGTCTTTTTTATTGCCCTTTTTCCACAGTTTATTGATATTAAAAAAGAAATATTAAATCAGTTTTTGGTTTTATCTTTAACATTCTGCTTGATCGGATTTTTAATTCATTTAGTTTATGCCAACTTTTCCTCAATATTCAAAGAGAAGATGCTTGCCGGAAATAATTTTTCTAAGCTCAATAAAGTCAGTGGTTGTATATTTTTTCTTTTAGCAGTTTTACTTATTACTCAATAAAACTATTTTATGAAAGTGAGCCAACTTGTAAGGCTATAACTCAATAGCTTTAGCAAGTTGGCTTTTTTATAAGCTGATACGATTAGCAAGCCATCCATAAAAGAATTGCTCATGCTTCGGATTTGTTTCCGTAATTTCAATATAGCGCTGGCCTTGCATAATATTAAGAAGCCGTACCAGCACTTTTTCACCTTCCTTACCACGGTTTTTAATATATTTTATTAAAGCCTGCAAAGTGGCTGGCCCATATTCACCATCTACCTTAAGGTCTACCCAGCCTTCTTTGCCCTGCCTATTCAATAAATTTAATGCACGTTGTAAAAGTGGTTTTGTGAAACTAATACCACAATTCACACCCGTGTCGAATAACTCTTCAGCAACAAGTGCGCTGATCAAATTAACTTGATCAAATCGCGGCTCAAGCCAATATTGATTCCTATAAATTTCTCTGGCTGTCTCTAACGTTAAATTCTCCATTGCACCTTGATAACCATAACTACGAGCAACGGCTTGTGTAATTCCAAATTTAGTCGCATGCCCATGATCAAGTGGATCATTTACATAGCCACCTTCGCGTTTTATTAGTGTATCTAAATATTGCTCAATATTCATAAGAGTTGTCCTCGTCTTTATTAGGGTCAAATAGCTATTAGCTTTGGATATCATCTTTCGCTTTTTTTAGATCTTGCATGACTTCAACAATGGTTTTTCCTTCTTGTTTATTAATGAAATTAAATATCCACCTCACAATTGCCCAACCAGGTAAGCCACAAATAAAGAAGAATCCACCTAAAGTGATCATTCCCCATATATCTGTCACCCACTCATGTAAATTCCATTTCATGATAATGAATGAGCCACCAGTCAAGCTTGAAACAACCGTACAAATCAAACCAACGACCCATTCTTGAGGTGAACGTGGAAAGCGCATAATTAAAACTACTGCAACAACTAAGCTCACTGCTAAAACCACCATCATGACGGTGCCATAAAGGTTAAAAGCGGCAGCTAGCCCATTTGAAGTTAAAAAATTTTCCATAATTTAATCCTGCCTAAAGCGTAATTTTTTGAAAAATAATCATGGCTACTGCTTTGTTATTTTTCATATTTTTATATCTAACTCTGCTATGTACACAGATTTAATCTAGTCGCTCTTGTTCTTTTTAAACCGCTATGAATGACATAAGCCTCAGTAAAACTGCACCGCTAGATAACCTCTCTTTTTTGACCAAAAAGTTGAGATAACACGTTGCCGTATATCGGAAACTTTTGTGACGCATTAAATTCTTTGTTAGATTCTTCATGTTCTTGATACCCTTTATCGACGAACATTAAGCCTGATCCACGGAATCGGGCTTTTTTTATTCCATTTCTTGTTTTTAATAGTCTGTACAAACCACTCATCGACTATCGCCATTTTTATATTCTGTCATCCATTGAGGCAGAATAATCGTTACTTTCTTAATAAGGTATTGATAAAATTAAGAAATCAATTTCAAATAAAATATTATTTTCGTTCTATCAATATGCCCTTATAACTGATATTATAACTATAGTTATTATTAGTCAATAACTATAGTTGTTTTACTAAATATAACTTAAGTTATATATTTGTTATAAGTTAGCTGGTGCGATCATTATGGCTCTTAAAGACCGTTTAAAAGATTCAAGGATTAAAGCTAAAAAAACACAGGCAGAGGTTGCTGAAGCAGTAAAGATGTCTCAGCCTGCTTATCAAGCTTTAGAATCGGGGAAGAATTTAAAATCTGCTTTTCTTCCACTCATTGCACAGTTTTTAGGTGTAGATGCTTATTGGCTTACTACAGGAAACTCAGAAGACTCTTTTAGAGAAAGTGATGTATTTAGTCCTACTGTCGTGAATAACGATGCAGCAGACCAATATGTCTGGATCGAAGTAGTTGAAGCGAGTTTTTCTTGTGGTACAGGCGAATCAATCGAATTTCATTTTGATGCAATTAATGGGAAAATTCCTTTCCCCGCTTCATTCTTTAAAGAAAAACGTGTTGCTCAGGAATGCATGCGTATTATCAAAGCTAAGGGCGATAGTATGACCGATTACATCAAAGATGGTGATCTGGTCGGTATTGATATTTCTCAAACAGAAGTAATTGATGGTGAAATCTATGCCGTTTATTTTGCTGGTGAAGGCATGATTAAACAAATTTTTAAAGAGGCAGATGGCTCTTTAATTTTGCATAGTTTAAATGAAAAATTTAGAGACCGACGTGTCACCGAAGAGAACGGAAAAAACTTTAAGGTCATGGGGCGTCAGTTCTGGAGAGCAGGTTAATTTAGTTATTAAATATAGCTAAAATAATAATAAGAGCTTTTTAATCACTTTCGTCTTTTTATAACTTTAATTATTTAGCTTTCTTCTCGATATAAAAAAACCTATCTCATTTAAAAGAGATAGGTTTTTTTGCTTTATTACCATGATTTTATCAACAATATGTATTTAAACGATAAAGTTGATTAAACCCAGCATAGAAGCTTTTTCCGTCTTGGTTTAACTCAATTTCTTCACCAGTTTGAAGCTGAATTTTCTTTCCAACCTCAACCCAACGATAACCATCAAGCGAGTTTTGCTTACGGACGTGAGGAACAATCCGCACATTAATTTCATTGCCATTTACGGCTGTGGCGATTTGCCACTCATTTACTATATTCACAATCATTCACTCATCACTGAGCTCATGTGATTTAACGGTATTTAATTAGAACGCTAGATTTAAGGTATGGACAATTCGTCTAGAATTTAATATTTAGCTTTATATAGGGTTATTTATAAGCTAATTGCTTTCCATGATTTCGTATCATGAAAAGTAGTACATCACAGAGCATAATATTTTGGATGCGGGGGTCGGATTTGAACCAACGACCTTCGGGTTATGAGCCCGACGAGCTACCAGACTGCTCCACCCCGCAATTGGAAGTAAGCTTTATACGCTTATATATTTTATAAAGCAAACTTTATTTTTTAATCGGTTGTAATTATTAAGAATTATCTTTTTATTAATTTTTCTTTTTATCCGCTCAAATTAAATAAGCCCCTCAATTTCAATTTTAACGCTCTAAATTGTTGTATTTATTTTAAACAGAACCCGTTATTCATAGACAACAATTGCCATGCTTGGGTAGCTTTTATACTATCTAGTTTCAACCCATCATTTATAGTTTATATGTCTGATCCTCAGCTCTCTCTTAGTGAATATCTCGGTACAGTGCAGGAAGTCATACGCCTGACCTTTGACGAGCCTGTATGGGTGAGAGCGGAAATTCGGAATTTAAATGTTAAAGGTGGACATTATTATTTAGAGCTCGCAGAAAAAGATGCTGACACCGACAAGGTCATTGCAAGCTGTAAAGCGACTATCTGGAAATTTTCAGCCAGTAAAATTGTTCTCAAGTTTGAACGTGAAACAGGTATTGAGTTAGCTAGTGATTTAAACGTTTTAATCAAAATTAGAGCTCGTTTCGATCCGCAATATGGATTTTCAGTCAATATTGAAGAAATAGACTCAAGTTTTACACTTGGAGAAATTGCAAAACGTTATCAACAAATTGTAGAACGTTTAACTCAAGAAGGGTTAATACATAAGAATAAACTTCTCCCTACTCCTTTTGATATTCAAAATGTATTAGTTATTGCTCCTCAAAATGCTGCGGGTTTAGGTGACTTTAAAAAGGATGCGGATGCTCTTGAGCGAAATGGGGTTTGTCATTTTGTTTATCAAAGTGCGACCTTTCAGGGAAATACGGCTGCCGTCAGTCTTATGGAGTCGTTGGCAACAGGTTTAAAACAATGGGCAAATAATTTTAACTTTCCACCCGACCTGATTGTAATTATTCGCGGGGGTGGTGCTGTAAATGACTTAGCTTACTTAAATGATTATGAGCTTGCCGCCCTCCTCTGTAAACGTAGCGTACCGATTTGGGTTGGTATCGGACATGAAAAAGATCGTACTATCCTTGACGAGATCGCACACCGTTCGTTTGATACTCCAAGTAAAGTGATTGCGGGTATTCGCAACCATATTGTTGAACGTGTACAAGAAGCTGTAGACAACCTACAAACAATCAAACTCTTGTCACAACATCAAATTACGACCTACCAAAGTAAGAGTGATCAATATCTACAACATATTAAATCCTCTGCCCAAGCTCAGCTTAATTCAGCTCACCAGTTCCTTGAGCAGATAAAGGAACGCATTCAATTTGTTTCACAGCAACAAGTTAAATTTTCTCTATCGCAAACTGAATCTCTTATGCGAGAAATTCTTTTGCAAAACCCGAAACAAATTCAAGCAAAAGGTTATGCAATTGTAAGATCAGAAGGCAAAGCAATTCGTTCCATTCACCAAATCACTAGCTCTACCATTACTGTTGATATGCAAGATGGAGCAATTAACGCTAATATTACCGAGGTAATTCCAAATGAATGATAAAGAACTGACTTTTAAAGAAGGTCATGACATTTTAAAGCGAAATGCCGAATTACTTGAATCTCAGGAAAGCCCGGATATAGATAATTTGATGAAGATTGTTGAAGAATCCATTGGTGCTTATAAAGCTTGCAAATCTCGCATTGAAGCAGTCCAGCAAGCTTTAGATGAAACTTTTAAAGAATAAATTTCCATAAAAAAAGCCCATTTCTACTTCTCATTGAAGAAATGGGCTTAGTGAACACCACTTAGTCCTGAAATACAAAAATGTGGATTATGTCACATTTTTGCAGAAACATAGTCCCATAAGGACCCCTTGGTGTTCAAGATTTTAATTGTGTCTATACGTTAGTTTGCTTTTATTTTAAGCAACACTAAAACAGATGAAAAAATCAACTTTTCTTCACCCCTCTATAATTCATCTTCATTAAACGGGCCAACTAATTTATAAATTTTTCCATCTTTTGGGTTTTCATAGAGTAAATCCATATTCGGTAGAATAATATCGTCATCAATTTCGATATGCTCTACACTTTTATACAGCTCTAATTTCTGGTCACTCGCAGGCCTAACCTTTGCTAAAGCAATACTTTCTTGGTCAAACTGATCTTTAATAACGACTTTTAATCTCTTCATGAAAAAACTCCTGTATATTAAATTTTTTAATATAAATTAATTTGTTAGGTCTAAAATGAGCTAATCGCTGAATAGCCGATTGGCATGGCGAAAAAAGTTAAAATAAATGCAGCAATACGTTGTAAATTACGTTGATTTAACCAAGTGACTTTATTTGAGATTAATACTGTTCCAAACATAATCCATAAAAAAGCAATTGGGGTAATTAAAGATAAAAAGACAACAATGTGAATAAAATATAAATGAGGAACTTCCCACGCTGCATGTGGAAAAATTGCTGAAGCAAAAAGTAAAGCTTTCGGATTTAAAAGTGTCGCAAGAAATAAAGCTTTTGGCGTAATAAGCGGTCGGTCTAACTTAATATCTTCAGACGATGTCATCCAGAGTTTAAAAGCAAGATAGAGTATAAAGCCCGCACTCATCAGCTTTAATATGGCTGGAAGCCATGGAATGAAATGAGACACCGATTCAAGTAAAACACCCCATGAGGTAATTGCGATCAGGTAACCTATTACCTCTGCCGGAATCAACTTAAGAGAATGCTTTACCCCTGCTTGTATGCCAGCCGAGGCTAATAATGTATTTGTTGGTCCTGGAGTCAACAAAATAGTGACTACAAGTCCAATAAATAAAAATGACACCATAGGCAAAAAACTCTATTGATTACGCTAGGCGAAATATGTCAAAAACAATCCTGTATTGTCGACAAAATCGTTGTAACAAGAAATATTACAAATATTTTTTATTTTTTAAAATCAAATCATTAACAAAAAATGAACTCAAGCTTCACTATAAATTATTCAATTTTAAATTTGCAAAATACGTCACATAAATTTAAAAAAACCAAATTTAAGTTAAAAATAGACTTAATTTATCTATAAAAATGAAGTGGTTATTTTTGTATCTTTTTTAGACAAATTCTTACGTTTTTCATCCCACAAAAAAGAAAAAATACAGAGCTTGAAATTATCAAATTGATCAATATATATACACATGAAAATCGTGATTTTACTGAATAGATGTATCGTTCCCATCAATTCATTGATCGCCGCTTTCATCGAATTAAATAGTTGATGGAGGATGCATGATGAATGCTTATGTACGCCCTCATCCCGATGGTTTTAAATCATATTTAGGAAAGGACCAAAAAACCGGCCTCTATACAGTACGGGTTGGTTGGACAGTATATGAAACCAATGCCAATGGTTCAGTTTTGTATATTGTTAAAGAGGAAAGTAAGATTCCACTGGATGTAGAAAAGTTTAAAACTGACCGACCTAAAATCTATGATGCGCTTTTAAATGAAGTGCAATTTCAACGCAGAAAACAATTGGCTATTGATCTTCAAAAGTCCAATATTCCCTCTTATGATCGTAAAGCCTACAAAAAGCGCCGCGGCTTTACAGGTTCTTAATTTAATCCTTCCATAGTCAAGTCATACAGAAAAGCACCCGTGGGTGCTTTTTCTTTATCGACCAGTTGCAATTAATACAAACAAGCTCAGTATTAAAGTGCTTAATGATCGTTTGCAGTGTACGTGGACTTCATGCTCAGCTCCGTGAGCGTACTGTTCTATGTTTTCCATTACGTGTGCCCTTAAAGTTCACACTAATAATTTGCCTAATTTTCATACATTAAAAAATTAGCCAAAAGTATTATATCCAAACAAATTTTATTTTTTGTTTTTAGGTATCTCTTCTTAAGGTTTTACTGTCTTTTTAGAATTTACTAACAAAGTACCTGTAACATTCTTATACGAGGTTAATCTCGTATTGAGCATTTGTAGATCTTTCATTTCAAAGTGCCCGATAGGAAAAATGATTTTATAAAATGAAAAAAGATAACAATATTCGGTTTTTTAATAATAGCCTTTCGAAAGGAGAATATTAAAATGAATAGCTCACAAGAACCAAATCAATCTCTGTTTAATCAAGCATCTACTTCTATTCAAGCCTGCATTGAATGTATGTTTGCTTGTAAGCATTGTGCCTCTGCATGTTTACAAGAAGAGCATGTGCATATGATGCGTGAGTGTATCAAACACTGCTTAACCTGTGTAGAAACCTGTCAGTTATGCACATCTTTAGAATTAAGACATTCCGAACTTGCTGAACAAGCCATGCAGTTATGTGCTAATGCATGTCAACTATGTGCAGCTGAGTGTAGTAAACACGAACATGAGCATTGTCAGGTTTGTGCAAAAGCATGTTTAGCATGTGCTCAAGCTTGTCAGGCATATCGTGCTTAATTTTTAGACGTGCTTAGAAACCTACGGTCTATTACGTTCGTAGGTTTTTAAACTTTATAGAACAAAGAATTAAATTTTTAGATCAGATGAGTCATTACTTTTTTAGGCATAAAAAAAACCCGCATCTTGGGGAAAATGCAGGCTCTTAGATCTCCCACAACGACCATGAGTTCATTATTAAGCTTGAACTTTAAACCGTTAACTAAATGTACCCTTAATAAAAATAAATTGCAATACAGAATAGTCTGTATATTTGAAATATTTTATTATTTTTACATTACTTTTTCTTAAATAGTTTAAAAACATAAGCTATCCCACACTTAGAAATAACTTTTCATAGGCATTAAAAAAGCCCGTTTCACGGGCTTTTCTGCAACGTTGAGCACTCAAAAAATGTGTCTATCCATTTTTATTTGCTCTTTGCTAGCTGTTTATAAGGTCTTATCGTATCTTTTGCCCTGTCCCAAGTTTCCCTGTGGATCGAGGAGATATTACGATTACCTTAAGTACATTTATAGCACATTATTTATTCATGGCTAGTGCTGTTCACGTTTTTTTACAAATGGATAAAATACTTCAAACCTTCATATTTCAAGGGTTTTCGACGCCACTTGGGTACTGGCGAGCCGTATCACAAATTGGATACCACTTCACTTGTGAATTGACAAAAGCATGAGAGATGACTGGCGTCGATATTTCTTCATTAATGAGCCCTACCCTTAAACGCACCACATCAGGTTTATCTAAACGTTCACTCCAGACAGGTGAACCACAAGTTTTACAGAACACTCTCTTTTTATTAGGCGATGCAAAATACGCTTGCAAAAGATTTTCACCCTGTACAATCTCTAAATCGCTTTTTTGTACTTGAGTGATGGCCGCAAAAGCAGCTCCTTGTGCTTTTTGGCATTGCTTACAATGACAGACCATGATGGGTTCTAATTCGGCATTAATACGAAGTTGAATCCCATTACAAAGACAAGAAGCTGTATAAGCCATGATTTTTCCTTTTTTATTTTTATAAGGTTTAACTTACCCCTACACCTTTTTCAATGTGGTCTAAAATCGCACACGAAGCCTGCTGGTCACCACAGCAATCATCAGCTGAAGCCTGCAAAATATTAACCATTTCCTGTAAATGAGCAATTTTTTGCTTTAATTCGGCAATGTGTTTTACGGTTAAAGCTTTCACCTCTGCACTATGCCGATCGGTATTTTTCCAAAGCGAAATAAGCTCTTTCATCTGTTCGGATGAAAAACCTAACTCTCTGGCATGTTTTAAAAAGTTTAAAGTTTTAAGGTCTGTTTCTGAATAAATACGATAGCCAGAAGCAGAACGCTGAGCTGCTTCAAGTAAACCGATTTCTTCATAGTAGCGAATCATTTTCGCCGAAATACCCGAATGTTTGGATGCCTGACCGATATTCATCTCACACCTCAAATATTAAATTTGGTTTAAGACCTGCTGTCATGATCTTAAACCAAAAGTTGATTTTCAGCACGCTTACTGTACTGGCGCATGAAAACGTTTTAAGCGTAACGCATTGCCTAAAACAAAGACCGAAGAAAGTGCCATTGCACCTGCTGCAAACATCGGTGAAAGTAACACACCAAATGCTGGATATAAGGCACCTGCTGCAATTGGAATCAGCGCAACGTTATATACAAATGCCCAGAACAGGTTTTGGCGTATGTTTCGCATAGTTGCTTTACTTAGCGCAATTGCGTTCGGTACCCCTTTTAAACTACCTGACATCAGCACCACATCGGCAGCTTCAATCGCAACATCAGTTCCTGTACCAATGGCTAAGCCCACGTCCGCTTGTGCCAAGGCTGGCGCATCGTTAATGCCATCACCTACAAAAACTAAGCGACCATACTGTTTTTGCAATTGGCGAACTGTGTCCACTTTGCCCTCGGGTAAAACCTCTGCCACAACTTCATCAATGTTCAGCTTTTTGGCAATTGCTTGCGCTGTATGACGGTTGTCTCCTGTAATCATGGCCACTTTGAGACCTAATTTATGTAAGGCTTCAATCGCAGAATAGGTTGTTTCTTTAATTGGGTCTGCCACGGCAATAATTGCTGCAAGTTGCTGGTCAATGGCAACATAGAGGGGTGTTTTGCCTTCTTCACCTAACTGAGCAGCAATCGCTTGGAATGAGCTGGTATCTAAACCAAGTTGGTGCATATAACGGTCTGCGCCAATTTGTACTTTTTGACCAGAAACTTCCGCCTCAATACCTGATCCTGTAATCGAGTTAAATGCTGTTACTGGTAATAAGTTTAGGCCTTCGCTTTCTGCTGCTTGAACAATCGCAAGGGCAATTGGGTGTTCAGATTTGGCTTCAACAGAGGCAACTAAAGTCAGCACTTGGTTACGTTCAAAGCCAGATTGCACATTAAAGTCTGTCAGTGTCGGTTTGCCTTCGGTGAGCGTTCCTGTTTTATCAACGGCAACCACTTGCGCTTCTTGTAAAAGCTGCAAAGCTTCACCTTTACGGAACAAGACACCTAGCTCAGCACCACGTCCAGTACCGACCATAATAGAAGTTGGCGTTGCAAGTCCCATCGCACAAGGACATGCAATAATCAGTACTGCAACGGCATTCACCAATCCAAAAGTGAGCGCAGGTTCTGGTCCCCAAATAAACCAAACCAAGAAAGTAATTGCAGCAATTAACATCACTACAGGTACAAACCACATGGTGACTTTATCGACTAAGCCCTGAATCGGAAGTTTAGAACCTTGGGCCTGCTCAACCATGCGAATAATTTGTGAAAGTACAGACGAAGAACCAACGGCGGTTGCCCGAATGTTTAGAGTCCCGTTCTGATTGACCGTACCTCCAACTACTTGTTGCCCTACTCTCTTTTCAACAGGAACAGGCTCACCCGTAATCATAGATTCATCAATATAGCTATGCCCTTCAACCAACTCACCATCGACTGGCACACGCTCACCCGGACGGATTTCTACAATAGTTCCACTGACCACTTCGGCAACTGCAACTTCCACTATTTGTCCATCGCGCTGAATGCGGGCAGTTTTTGGCTGCATTCCTACCAAATGTTGAATCGCTTGTGAAGTACGTCCTTTAGCTTTTGCTTCAAAATAACGTCCGAGTAAAATTAAACTGACAATTACAGCAGCCGCTTCAAAGTAAACATTGACCGTGCCTTGTGGTAATACCTGCGGCATAAAGGTTGCCACGACTGAGAAACTGTAGGCAGCTAAAGTTCCAACAGCGACCAGCGAGTTCATATCTGGTGCCAAACGCCATAAGGCTGGAATCCCTTTTTGGTAAAAACGGCGACCAGGAAAAACGAGTACTAATGTGGTCAAAACAAACTGTAAAAGCCAGCTATTGTATTGACCAATGGTGTGCATAACCCACATGTGAAAAGCTGGAATGAGATGTGAACCCATTTCCAAAATAAACACAGGTAAGGCTAACACAATCGAAATGATCAGATCTTTTTTAAGCTGATCTAACTCTGAAGCTTTTTTATCGAGTTGCTCATCTTGATTTTTTTCAGATGTTTTCGCGTCATAACCTGCTTTTTTAACAGCACGAATTAAGTCTTCAACATTGACTGATGGATCTGCCTGTACCCAAGCCTGCTCTGTTGCTAGGTTGACCGTAGCGTTTTGAACGCCCTCTACTTTTTTAAGGGCTTTTTCTACACGTGCAACACAAGATGCACAGGTCATACCCTCAATAGACAACTCCACTGGCGCAGCTTTTGGAACATCATAACCTGCTCGTTCAACTGCTTTAATCAAGGCTTCACGCTGAATCGGTTGATTTGAATAAACAACGGCTTTCTCTGTTGCCAAATTAACGTTGGCAATCTCTACATTTTCAACTTTCTTAAGTGCTTTTTCGACACGTCCTACACAGGAGGCACAAGTCATGCCCTCAATTGAGAGTGTTTCACTATATGCTGGTAATTTTGTGGTTTTTGAGTCCATCAAACACCTCTGCAAATCTGCAAAATTTAATATTCTGTATTGAGCATACAGATTCCCATCATGGGAAGGTCAAGCATATTTTTTTAAAAATTTGGTCTTGACCTTACAATCATGACAAGGTTTAGACTCAGTGTTATCCAAACAAACATCTCATTCTTGATGGAGTATGAATATGAAACTACTTATTGAAAATATGACTTGTGGTGGCTGCGCACGTGGTGTGACAGCAACGATTCAAGATGTCGATCCAAATGCAAAAGTAGATGTAGACTTAGCGACCAAAATCGTGACTGTTGAAAGCAGTGAAAGCGTCGATAAAATTACCGAAGCACTTGAAGAAGATGGTTTCCCAGCGAAAGTGCAATAAGATATAAAACTGCATAGCTTCAACCTTGAGGCTATGCACCTCCCTTATTTAAGAGTCGATACCATTTGAATCATCTATCGGGTTCTGATCAAGTGTAAAAACAGTTCGTTGATAAGGTATCCCTTCTAAGTCATAAACCTGATAAATACAATCGAACAATGATTGTAAGTCTTCACTTCGGTCCATTGCCCGTGCAGTAATAAAAATTGGGCTGACCGCGCCGTTATCTAAAATCGGAATATAGTTTAAGTGTGGAAATCGAATGGTATCGGCACTTGCTGGAATAATGCAGATCCCTTCTCCTGCTGCGACTAAGCCCAAAGCCAATTGAATTTCTCGTATCTCATGCATATTTTTGGGAACCAAACTATGTTCGGCAAAAATATTCAAAAGCTGGGTTGAGAAGTTCGGTTTCGGTGAAGTGGGATACATAAACATCTTTTCATCAATCAAATCGGCCAGATATACCCCTTCTGTGCGCTGTGCAATTGGATGACTGGTATGCGCGGCAACGACCAAACGCTCTTTACGTAAAAGTATTCGTCTCACAGCGGGATCACTAATTCTTAAACGCCCAAACCCGACATCAATACGGCCTTCTTTTAACGCCTGTAACTGTTCGGTTGTACTTAATTCCATGAGCTGAATATTCAGATGCGGCTGCTGCTGACGAAATAAATAAATGATTCGAGGCAGCAATCCATAAAGTAAAGACCCGACAAAACCAATGGTCATGCTTCTTTCGATGAGACCAATACGCTTGGTCATACTTTTTATTTCTTCAGCATTCGACAAAAGTTTAACAGCGTGCTGATAAAAGAAATGCCCTGCTGGTGTGGTCTGTAAAGGGCGGCTTCCTCGCTCAAAGAGTTGAATTCCAAGCTCACTTTCCAAATTTTGGATTTGCCGACTCAAAGGCGGTTGAGCAATAAATAATTTTTCGGCTGCCTTGGTGAAGCTCTGTTCTTCTACAACAGCCACAAAATACCGTAAATGTCTTAGTTCCATCAGGTTTCCATACCTTTAAGATATATTAAAATGCAAATTCAGTCTTAGACACAGTTTAACCATTCTTTTAAGGTATATACAAGCAATAACCCGATGAAGTTATAGATCACTTGTATAGCACCGATTGAAATCATACTGGCCAACATTCGATCTATCTTTATCCATTCGCGGTTAAACACCCGACGCGTTTATGCGCTTCATTGACATATTAGGATATCAAGACCTTTTAAACCGTAGCGAAGGTCTTGATGACTTCCACCCTTTGGAAAGTCGGAGAACGGACATGCCACGTATTCCTGTAATCAATACCAGCCATCTTGACCGTATTGATGAATTACTTGTAGACAATATCGATACAGGTGAATTTAAACTTCACCGCTCAGTTTTTACTGATGAAGCCTTATTTGACCTCGAAATGAAATACATCTTCGAAGGTAACTGGGTTTACTTGGCACACGAAAGCCAAATTCCAAATAATAATGACTACTACACGACTTATATTGGTCGTCAGCCGATTATCATTGCCCGTAACCGTAACGGTGAACTTAATGCCATGATCAATGCATGTTCACACCGCGGAGCACAACTTTGCCGTTACAAGCGTGGTAACAAAGCAACGTATACTTGCCCTTTCCATGGCTGGACTTTTAATAACTCAGGTAAATTGCTCAAAGTAAAAGACCCAACTGACGCAGGTTACTCTGACTGCTTTAACCAAGACGGCTCACACGACCTTAAAAAGGTAGCTCGTTTTGAGAGCTACAAAGGCTTCTTATTTGGTAGCTTAAATCCCGATGTTCCTTCGCTTGAAGAATTTTTGGGTGAAACCACCAAAATCATCGATATGATTGTTGACCAGTCTGAACATGGTTTAGAAGTTTTACGTGGTTCATCTACCTATACCTACGAAGGCAACTGGAAACTCACTGCTGAAAATGGTGCCGATGGTTACCATGTTTCTGCTGTTCACTGGAACTATGCAGCAACGACTCAGCACCGTAAAGAAACTCAAGCTGCCGATAACATTCGTGCCATGAGTGCAGGTTCTTGGGGTAAACAAGGCGGTGGCTCGTATGGCTTTGAAAATGGACACATGTTGCTGTGGACACAATGGGCAAACCCAGAAGACCGTCCTAACTTCCCAAAAGCAGACGAATACACCGAAAAATACGGTGAAGCGATGTCGAAATGGATGATTGAGCGTTCACGTAATCTTTGTCTGTACCCAAATGTTTATTTGATGGATCAATTCGGTTCGCAAATTCGTGTACTTCGTCCACTTTCGGTCAATAAAACCGAAGTCACCATTTACTGTATCGCGCCTAAAGGTGAAGCACCTGAAGC
The DNA here is from genome assembly GCF_027855455.1 of Acinetobacter sp. AOR01_HL. Taxonomy (NCBI): domain Bacteria; kingdom Pseudomonadati; phylum Pseudomonadota; class Gammaproteobacteria; order Moraxellales; family Moraxellaceae; genus Acinetobacter; species Acinetobacter sp. AOR01_HL. The sequence continues at coordinate 23,360 of NZ_JAKTIM010000016.1, forward strand.
TCGTGCACGCCGTATCCGTCAATATGAGGATTTCTTTAATGCCTCAGGTATGGCAACACCAGACGATTTAGAAGAGTTCCGCGCTTGTCAGGCAGGCTACGCAGGTATTGCCCTTGAATGGAATGACATGTGCCGTGGTTCAAAACACTGGATTTATGGACCAGACGATGCAGCAAACGAAATCGGTTTAAAACCCATGTTAAGTGGGATTAAAACTGAAGATGAAGGCCTGTATCTGGCCCAGCATCAATATTGGTTAAAGACCATGAAACACGCGATTGCTACAGAGAAAGAAATTGCTGATCAGGGAGAAACAGCATGAGTACTCAAGACAAAGCAACTTTAGAAAATATTGCTCAGTTTCTTTATCGTGAAGCTCGCTTTTTAGATGATGAACAATGGGATGACTGGCTTGAATGCTATGCGCCAGAAGCTTCTTTCTGGATGCCAGCTTGGGATGACGACGATAGATTAACTGAAGATCCGCAATCTGAAATTTCACTTATTTATTATCCAGACCGTCAAGGTTTAGAAGATCGAGTGTTCCGTATTAAAACCGAACGCTCATCTGCAACTATGCCGGACACACGCACAAGCCACAATATTGCCAACGTTGAAGTTCTCGATCGCGACGGAGACAAAGTTACTGTTCGCTTTAACTGGAATACCTTGAGTTTCCGTTACAAGACAAATTACAGCTATTTCGGTATGTCACATTATGTGATCGATTTTTCAGGTGATCAACCAAAAATCTTGAGCAAGTATGTCGTTTTGAAAAATGACTACATCAATCAAGTCATTGATATTTATCACCTCTAAGACATACCCCCTCAGCTAAACGGACTGTTGGCTGAGGGTAAAAGTTTCAAATATTTTGTAGGATACATGCCATGTCAAACCACAATATTGCACTTCAATTTGAAGATGGTGTTACACGTTTTATTAACGTAGCTCAAGGCGAAACCCTATCTGACGCAGCCTATCGCCAAAAAATTAATATTCCTTTGGATTGCCGTGATGGTGCATGTGGAACTTGCCGCGCATTTTGCGAGTCAGGTCATTATGACATGCCAGAAGAAAGCTATATTGAAGATGCATTAACACCAGAAGAAGCTGAGCAAGGCTATATTCTTGCTTGCCAATGTCGACCAACTTCAGACGCCGTATTTCAGATTCAAGCATCTTCAGATGTTTGCAAAACAGAAATTCATAGCTTCCAAGGTACTTTAGCCCGCGTTGAAAACTTATCAGACTCAACCATCACATTTGATATTCAACTTGATGATGGCCAACCGGATATTCATTTCCTTGCAGGTCAGTATGTGAATGTTGCAATTCCAGAAACTGGCGAAACACGTTCATATTCATTTAGCTCAAAACCGGGCAACCGCTTAACGGGCTTTGTGGTACGTAACGTACCGAATGGCAAAATGAGTAAATTCTTAAGCAAGAATGCCAAAGCTGGTGACAAAATGACTTTTACTGGTCCATTCGGTAGCTTCTATTTACGTAATGTAGTACGTCCAGTGCTTATGCTGGCAGGCGGTACTGGCATTGCCCCATTTATGTCGATGTTACAAGTGCTTGAAGAAAAAGGTTCAGAACAGCCTGTTCGCTTGGTTTTTGGTGTCACCAATGATTTTGATTTGGTTGCTCTAGAAAAACTCAATGAGTTGCAGGCGAAATTTCCATGGTTCGAATATCGAACTGTAGTTGCAAGCCCTGAGAGTAACCATGAACGCAAAGGCTATGTGACTAGTCATATTGAAAGTGAATGGTTAAACGGTGGCGACGTTGATGTTTACCTATGTGGTCCAGTGCCAATGGTAGAGGCGGTACGTAGTTGGTTAGAAACTGAAAATATCAAACCAGCTAATTTCTTGTTTGAAAAATTCTCTGCAAACTAACTTAAGGTGGAGAAATTATCTATGTCAAACCGTCAAAGATTTACTGATAAAGTCGTAATTGTTACGGGTAGTGCCCAAGGAATTGGTCGCGGCGTGGCATTACAAGTCGCGGCTGAGGGCGGGCAAGTCATCATGGCTGACCGCTCTGAATATGTTCAAGAGGTTCTCGCAGAAATTCAGCATGCAGGTGGTGAAGCTGTCACGATTAATGCTGACCTAGAAACCTATGCAGGCGCGCAAGCGGTTGTTGCAAAAGCCATCGAACATTATGGTCGGGTAGATATCCTGATTAATAACGTAGGCGGCGCGATCTGGATGAAACCTTTTGAAGAGTTTTCCGAAGAAGAGATCATTAAGGAAGTGAATCGCTCATTGTTTCCAACTTTATGGTGCTGCCGCGCTGTATTACCGACCATGATTAAGCAACAAGCGGGTGTGATTGTAAATGTTTCTTCCATTGCAACCCGTGGTATTAATCGTATTCCCTACTCCGCATCTAAAGGTGGGGTAAATGCCCTAACGGCGTCTCTTGCTTTTGAACATGCTAAAGACGGGATTCGAGTCAATGCTGTTGCGACTGGTGGAACCGAAGCGCCACCTCGCAAAGTACCACGTAACACTAATCCGTTAAGTCAAAATGAAAAAAACTGGATGCAACAAGTAGTTGATCAAACAAAAGATCGAACATTTATGGGTCGTTATGGCACAATTCAAGAACAAGTGAATGCAATTTTATTTCTTGCATCAGACGAAGCATCGTATATGACGGGATCGGTCATTCCGGTCGGAGGTGGAGATCAGGGTTAACCCTGATCTTTTTATATATTTGGATAAATAACATGATTTGCATGGAGGCAATCAGACATGGCAACCCTGTTCAAGACATTAAAAAATGACTGGTCCATATCAGCAACAGTTGCGGGCTTTCTTGCAGTTTTAATTTCTTACTCAGGCCCACTGATTATTTTTTTCCAAGCTGCTCAGCGTGCTCATGTGTCCACAGATATGATGGTGTCATGGATTTGGGGAATTTCAATCGGCGCTGCCGTTTCAGGTATTTATCTTTCGATTAAATATAAAACTCCTGTGATTACCGCGTGGTCTGCACCGGGTACTGCCCTGTTAGTTACCCTATTTCCAAACATCTCATTGAATGAAGCAGTAGCCGCCTATATTACTTCTGCCATCGTTATTTTCTTAATTGGCATTACAGGTTATTTCGACAAATTACTGAAGTGGATTCCACAAGATGTTGCTGCGGGCATGATGGCAGGTATTCTTTTTCAGTTTGGTATTAGCCTATTTACCGCATCTGATAGCATGCCTTTGATTGTCTTTAGTATGCTCATTGTCTTTTTAATTGCCAAACGTTTAATGCCTCGCTACACCATGATTTGGGTGTTAGCTGCTGGAGTTTTATTAAGCCTCATTTTAGGCAAAATGAATCCGGTTGATGTGAATTTTAATTTAGCAATCCCCCAGTGGATTAGCCCGGAATGGACTTGGAACTCAACACTCAACCTCGCCGTTCCTCTTATTTTAGTCAGTCTAACCGGCCAATTTTTACCGGGTATGGCGATTATGAAACTGAGCGGTTATGACACGCCAGCCAAACCCATTATTACGGCGACCAGTATTGCCTCGTTAGCCGTTGCCTGTGTCGGTGGTATTACCATTGTACTTGCCTCGATTACCGCGGCTTTATGTATGGGTAAAGATGCACATGAACTTAAAGAAAAACGATATATTGCAGGGATTGCCAACGGAATTTTTTATATTTTAGGTGGCTTATTTGCTGGCAGTATTGTCATGCTATTTAGCTTACTTCCTAAAGAGTTGGTGGCAGCACTGGCAGGTTTAGCCTTGCTTGGTGCAATTGCCACCAATATTTCTGTTGCCATGAAAAATGATGGTCAACGTGATGCTGCACTTATTACCTTTTTAGCTAGCGCATCAGGTATGCATTTTCTTGGATTAAGCTCAGTGTTTTGGGGTATTTGTATTGGTGTAATCGCCCATTTCATTCTTACCCCACGCTCAACTCCAGCCACAAATTAATTTTTTATCTAAGTGTCCACCACTAAAATAAAGCTTCAAACGCCAAATCAGGATATAAATAATTCGCTATCCCTGATTTGGCAATTTTTATTTAATATAAATTAAATTTCATTTTTAAGATGAGTTTCTAAAATAATTGACTTTAATATTTTTTATTTATTTCCACTTTAATTCCTAATATAAATTTAGCTATATTTCTAGCTGTGATTCTCAGCAATAAAATCTATAAAAAGATTTCTATAAAATCCTTAAAATTCTCACAATACAATATTTAACCCTATTTTAAACATAACAGAAGCAACAACCAAATTATTAAAATAAAACATATTTTTCAATAACTTATTTTAATAAAAATACAATACCTTAAAGACATAAAGATATATCAATTAGGTTTTTGACTCTATTCCAATAACAAAATAGTTTATTAAAAAATAACGCGATGCTTCACAAATTGGAGGTGAAGAAAATGGACACAAGCAAGGTTAATATTAATGAGTTAATTGATAAAGCCCGTTTTACATCTTTTCATTGGAAAGTTTTAATCTGGTGCTTACTTATTATTATTTTTGATGGATATGATTTAGTTATTTATGGGGTTGCTCTTCCTCTGTTAATGCAGCAATGGTCGTTAACTGCTGTTGAAGCTGGTTTACTCGCCAGTGCCGCTCTATTCGGCATGATGTTTGGTGCCATGATTTTCGGCACACTTTCAGACAAACTTGGACGTAAAAAAACCATCCTGATTTGTGTCACCTTATTTAGCGGATTTACCTTTATAGGTGCCTTTGCCAAAGGACCAACTGAGTTTGCTATTTTGCGCTTTATTGCAGGTCTTGGGATTGGTGGCGTTATGCCAAACGTTGTGGCACTTATGACCGAATATGCACCTAAAAAAATCCGCAGTACATTGGTCGCAATTATGTTTAGTGGCTATGCAATTGGTGGCATGACATCTGCGCTACTCGGTGCATGGCTCGTAAAAGATATGGGCTGGCAAATCATGTTTTTAATTGCTGGTATTCCCTTGTTACTGCTCCCGCTCATTTGGAAATTTTTACCAGAGTCTCTCGCCTTTTTAGTGAAATCTAATCATAGCGAACAGGCAAAAAATATAGTGAGTAAAATTGCGCCTCAAACTCAAGTCAATGCCAATACTCAACTGGTGTTAAATGAAAGTACAACAACAGATGCACCTGTCCGTGCACTTTTCCAACAAGGCCGTACCTTCAGCACGTTTATGTTCTGGATTGCTTTCTTTATGTGCTTACTCATGGTGTATGCCTTAGGAAGCTGGTTACCTAAACTCATGCTGCAAGCGGGCTACTCATTAGGTGCAAGCATGTTGTTCCTCTTTGCACTTAATATTGGCGGTATGGTCGGTGCAATTGGTGGTGGTGCTTTAGCAGACAGATTCCATTTAAAACCTGTCATTACCATTATGTTTATTGTGGGATCAGCAGCTTTAATTCTGCTTGGCATTAATAGTCCACAATTTATTTTGTATAGCCTGATTGCGATTGCCGGCGCTGCCACAATTGGCTCACAAATCTTACTCTACACGTTTGTTGCGCAGTTCTATCCGACGGCACTTCATTCAACTGGTATGGGCTGGGCATCGGGAATTGGCCGTATTGGCGCGATTATTGGACCAGTTTTAACAGGTGCTTTACTTTCATTTGAACTTCCTCACCAAATGAATTTCTTGGCGATTGCAATTCCGGGTGTAGTTGCTGCACTTGCAATATTTATGGTCAATCTAAAAGCCTCTGTTGCTGCACAAACGCCATCAACTTTTAACCCTCAAAACACGCTTACCCAGCAGTAAACATAAATGCGCCGAGGACTGGCGCATCTTTTTGGAAATGGATTATGGAATTATTACACCGTTTTAAACCATGTAATTTAGCAATAACTACATTATTCGGTTTATTAACTAGCTCAAGTTTATGGGCAGCAGACACCACTCAACAAAGCGAAGATGAATGGAAGTTCACGCTAAAAAATGCCTATATCAATCGTGATTTTGATAATGACGCCCTTAAAGATACCGGTAGTTGGTCTCAGGCAGCCTCATTATTTTATAAATCGAAAATGCATGACACCCCTCTGCAAATTGCAGACAAGCCAATTACGATTGGTGCCGATGCTTCTGTTCAATACGCCGTGCGCTTGAGTTCAGACAAACACGTTGCGGACACGGTCTTACCTTTTAATAAGGAAACGCAATCTCAAGCATCTGACTTTTTAAAATACGGCGCAACTTTAAAACTAGGCTACGACAAAACCCTTTTAAGTGTCGGTGAACTCTGGTTAGACTTACCAGTAACGGCTGTGGATGCCAGCCGACAATTGCTTGCCTCTTATTGGGGAACCAACCTTAAGTCGCAACTTTCAGATCAGCTTTATGCAGAAATTGGTCGGGTTGAAAAAGTATCACCACGAAATGAAGAAGATTTTAAAAAGTTTTCGTTCACGGCAAATGGAATGACCAAAGAATCTGATGGTTTAAATTACATAGATCTGCGCTATCAATTCACACCGTCGCTAAAGGGTGAATATTACTTTGGTAATTTAGAAGATCTCTACAATAAACACTATGTAGGGCTTGAGCATAATTGGAAACAACCTAATTTTGCGCTTACATCTAAGTTTAAGTACTTCAATGCAAAAGATGATGGCAATACTTTTGATATTGATGCGCAAAACATCGGGGTGCTAGAAACACTTAAAGTAAAAAATCATACCTTTGGCTTGGGCTACCAGCAAATTATTGGTGAGTCGGCTTATCCATTACCGGATGGTTTCTTACCAGAAACCTATTTCATTAACTGGAATGCCACTGGCTTCTTTAAAGAAGATGAGAAGTCTTATCATGTGATGTACGGCTACGACTTTAAAGACTATGTGCCTGGCCTAAATGCAATGGTGAAATATGTTTACGGTCATGACTTTAAAGCAGCCAATGGCGAGAAAAACCACGAAACCGAGTCGAATGTGATTTTAAACTATGCGTTTCAGCAGCCATTGTTAAAAGGCTTTGCCCTGCAATATATTCGAATTGATTACAACGTAAAACATGGCAATGACTTTGGTGAAGATCGCTTGTTTGTAAACTACACTAAAAAGTTTTAATCATTTTTGATTCAAATGAAGCGGGCTAATATTTAGCTCGCTTTATTATTTTTGAGCCATAAAAAAACGCTCTTACGAGCGTTTTTAATTAATCTAGTAACTTAAGCAACGTGCTTTTGTACAACAATTGAACCTACTGAATAGCCAGCACCGAAAGATGAAATCACGCCATATTCACCATCATCTACTTCGTGGCCTGTACGATGTAAAGCAATAATTACACCTGCTGAAGAAGTATTGGCAAACTCATCTAGAATAATTGGTGCACGGCTTAAATCTGCCTCTTTACCGGCCACATATTTCAAGATTAATTCATTCATGTTGGCATTGGCTTGATGTAACCAAAAACGCTTAATATCGTTTGCAGTTAACTGCATTTTTTCCAACTGCGCATTAATGATTTTTGCCACCAATGGACAAACATCTTTAAATACCTTGCGGCCATCTTGGCGGAATAGCTTGTCGTCAACCACTGCATCTTCACTACGGTTTAAGAAACCGAAGTTATTTCGAATGTTGTTTGAAAATTGAGTAAATAAATGAATATCTAAAATTTCAAAACCAGTTTTAGTAGTCGTTTCTTCAATAATAGAAGCCGTTGCAACATCACCAAAAATGAAGTGACAATCACGGTTACGATAGTCCAAATGACCAGAAGTAATCTCAACGTTCACCAATAAAACACGACGAGCGCCTGAACGAATTGCATCTGCCGCTTGTTTCAAACCAAAAGTGGCAGCTGAACATGCAACGTTCATATCGTAGGCATAACCTTGAATGCCAAGTGCCGACTGAATTTCAATCGCAACTGCTGGATAAGCACGCTGCATGTTTGAACATGCCAAAATTACAACATCGATATCTTCAGCAGTTACGCCTGCATTTTCCATTGCCTGCTTCGCAGCAATCACGCCCCACTCTGCTTGAAGTGAAAGTTCATCATTTGAGCGTTCAGACAAACGAGGACGCAAACGTGTTGGATCGAGGATACCTGATTTCTCAATCACGTAACGGCGCTTAATACCAGACGCTTTTTCAATAAATTCAGCGCTAGAACCACGTAACTCTTCTAGCTCACCTGTTGCAATTTTCTCTGCATTCTCTTGATTATATTGTTCCACATAAGCATTTAAACTGTCGGCCAGTTCTTCATTAGAAATGATTTCTGTTGGGTGAAATAACCCAGTACCTGTGATACGAATGCCCATGTAAAACTCCTAAAAAAATGAATAGGGTCTGTTAATCTTTCATTTATAAATTGCGTTGTAGGCTAAACAACAGCATAAACAGACCCCGATCTATCTTAACTGATTCCCAAACGATCCCATAACTTTTGCAGTCGAGTTGGCGAAATAGGCATCTTGGTTTTCATCGGTTGAGAAAATAAAGAAATGCGGAATTCTTCCAACATCAAATACAATTCTTTGATTTTTGGATCGTTTTTGAATTTAAATACCTTGTCCATCCATGGATCGACATCGTCAATTGCAGCATGATCTCGCTGTAGATTATTTGGCAATCGATCTAAACGCAATAGCAGTGCTTTTAAATAACGCGGGTATTCCTGCCAAAGATCGACTGGTTGGCGGTAAACAAAATTGCCAAGTGACATTAAATCGAGTTGATCTTCAATATCATCAATACTGCGTCCAAACACTTCTGGATCAAGCACTAAAAGCTGACGACGAATTTGTTGCCACTGAATATAAATATCACTTAATTGCTCCAGTGCTTGCTGACCATAACTCAAAAATTGTTTTTTGACCTGATCTAGCAGCTTATTAAATTCGTCAGCGTTAATTGGCAAAGTCGTAATTGCCATTTGCAAGGTTGCATAGACTAACATCTGCTCAAGCTTAGCTTTATCGCCCAAAGGTGAATATGCCAATGCGAGCGGTTTTGAAATCTGCTTTTTCAACTGGCGAACCAAATCGCCAAGTTGCATATGGACCAGACGAATAATACCTTCGCGATGCTGTTTAATCGCCTCTGCCTGATCGTTAAATGTTTGTATAACCACGCCGGGCTCATCTTTCGCCTCAAGTTCGGCAAAATTTTTAGTTGGTACTAAAGCTTGATATTGTTTAACAACAACACCTGTCACCTTCTGTGAAGCTTCAAAGGTAAAGTTTTCAGGGAAGGTTTTAAATTCACCTTTTTGCTGTTTCACCGGACGATGCGTTTCTACGCGACAACGAGCCTTCAACTCAGCTAAGTCACGGCCTTTGGCGATCAATTTACCTTTTTCATCAATCACCTTAATAAAAGGCACCAAATACGGATCTATGCGTTCAAATGAAAAATCTTTTTCCGTAATCTGCTCACCACGTAAAGCAAACGCCAGATAGCTAAAGATATGTTGTCGCAAATGTACAGCATCAATACCTTGCATGAGCTTACGCGCCGTATCTGGAATTGGTACGAGGTTACGACGTTTATCTTTTGGTAAGGCTTTCAATAAGGCTTCAATGAGATCTAAACGCCAGCCTGGAATCCCCCACGACCAAATATTTTCATCTACCTGAGGCAATGCCTGTACCGGAATTTGGACCGTTGCGCCATCTTCATCATGACTTGGGTCAAAGCGATAAGTAGTTGCCAAGCGTAACTGACCATTATGTAAATGATCAGGGAATTGCTGCGTGGTCGGACGGTCATTGAGCCAAAGCGCATCATCTTCCACGTATAAATAACGTGGATTTTTTGCTTCTACAGTTGCACGCCAGTCTTCAAAACTACGACGACTCGCAATTTCTTCAGGAATTTTCGACGCATAGAACTGATAAATCGTTTCTTCATCGACCACCAAATCGCGGCGACGTAATTTATCTTCAACTCGCTCTACTTCTTCAAGTTTAAGCAAGTTGTGTTTTAAAAATGGTGGAACTGTACCCAGATTTCCTGTGGTTAATGCATCACGTAAGAAAATCTCATGTGCAGCAGGTTGGTCAACTTTCTCAAAATTAACCAAACGCTTCGGTTCAATAATTAAACCAAACAATGAAATTTGTGCATAAGCATTTACAATACCGGCTTTTTTAGACCAATGCGGCTCGAAATAGTGATATTTCAATAAGTCGCGTGCAGCAAGCAAAATCCATTCAGGATCAATTTTTGCTAATGTACGTAAATAGACCTGAGAGGTTTCAACCATCTCAAAAGCCATCACCCATGCAGTATTGGTTTTATGCAACGTACTCGCCGGAAAAACTTTAGCCTTTTGCTGACGCACTGCCATAAAGGTATTACGTTCATCAGTTTTATTGGCAATAAAAGACAATAAACCTGTTAGCAACGCACGGTGCAAGTTTTCATAATTTGCAGGCTTTTCATTAAAACTAAGTTTTAAACCTTCGGCCAGCTCAACTAGCTGCTGGTGTGTCTGTTTCCATTCACGTAACCGTAACCAGCTTAAGAAATGCTGCTTAGCAAATTGACGACGCTTGTTTTCCGACATTCCTGCTTCACCTTTAGGATTTAAAGTATCCCAAAGTTTTAAATAAAACAGAAAATCTGAATCTGCCTCTTTGAATAATGCATGCTTTTGATCAGCTTGCATTTGTTTATCTGCTGGACGTTCACGCGGGTCTTGAACTGCGAGTGCACTGACCACCACCAAAATTTCTTTGAGTACACCAAAATGAGCACCACCCACAATCATACGTGCGAGTCTTGGATCAATCGGCATACGTGCCATCATTTGGCCGACTTTGGTCAGTTCATTTTTCTTCTCGTTCAGCGCACCTAACTCAATGAGCAACTTACGACCATCATTGACTAGACGGAAATCTGGCGGCTCAATGAAATCAAAATTTTCCAGCTCACCTAAACCTAAGCTCTGCATTTGCAGAATAACCGATGCTAAGTTAGTTCGCTTAATTTCAGGTTCGGTAAACTCAGGACGACTTAAAAAGTCTTCTTCGCTATATAAACGAATACATACACCTGGAGCAACACGACCACAGCGCCCTTTACGTTGATTTGCTGCAGCTTGTGAAATTGCCTCAATCGGTAAGCGTTGCACGCGTGAACGGTAGTTATAACGAGATATACGTGCAAAGCCGCTATCAATCACGTAGCGAATATTAGGAACAGTCAGTGCAGTTTCTGCAACGTTCGTCGCAATAATAATACGGCGGCCCTTTCCACTTGGGCTAAAAATCTTTTGTTGCTCAGAAACGGCTAAGCGTGCATACAAAGGTAAAATTTCGGTATGTCTCGGCCCGTACTTTTGTAAGGTTTCCTGCAATTCTCGAATTTCTTGCTCTGTACTTGAGAAAATCAGAATATCTGCATGTTCTGGATGGCCTTTTTCTTCGGCATCAGCAAAGCATTCCTCTACAGCTTGTACGACTGCACGCGGCAGGTTTTCTTCAAAGTCATCGAACTCGTCGTCATCACTACCACCAATATTCATTTCTGAAATTGGGCGATAACGCACTTCAACCGGATAACTACGCCCTTCTACTTCAAAAATTGGTGCATTATTAAAGTAGTTACTAAAACGATTTACATCTAAAGTTGCCGAAGTCACAATGACTTTTAAGTCTGGGCGTTTTGGCAGTAACTGCTTTAAATAGCCCATAATAAAATCGATATTGAGTGAGCGCTCATGCGCCTCATCAATAATGATGGTGTCATATTTAGACAAGAAGCGGTCATTACCTAACTCGGCAAGCAAAATACCGTCGGTCATTAAACGGACAATCGAATCTTGCGAACCTTGTTCATTAAAACGGATTTTAAAACCAATTGACTCGCCGAGCTTTTCGCCGACTTCTTCTGCAATACGCTGCGACACACTACGTGCAGCTAAACGGCGTGGCTGGGTGTGACCAATCATACCAGTCAAGCCACGCCCTGCTAACATTGCAATTTGAGGGAGCTGAGTAGTTTTCCCTGAACCTGTTTCACCAGCCACAATAATGACCTGATGCTTTTGAATCGCTTCAATTAAACGGTCAGCATATTGGGTTACAGGAAGGTCCTGATTTAATGTGATTTTTGGTAAGCGTTCAAAACGTTGTCTAACTTTTGCATTAGACTGTTCAAATAATTTTTCAATCTCTGCAGTATTGGCTTTTTTATCTTTACGTAAACGATTTAAACGGTAACGATCTCTCGCCATCACCCATTGATCTATATTTAAACCATTCAGCACAGATAAATTTTCCTGAAAATTCAACAATCCTCTATTTTACGCCTTAATGACCATAAGGTAAAACAATTGGTTTTTTATATATTTTTAATTTTTTTACATTTCACCCTTGAATTTTTAGTAGGTAAGCTTCATGTTGTTAGGCAAGTTTCTTTTACTATAACTGTCATTTGATTTACATGTTTTTGCAGTCAAATCGAATACAGTATTTGGGGACTTAAAAATCGAAAATTTCATACTTATTCAATTTTCCGATTTTAGTCATGTAAAAATACTATTTCCCCAATAAAGAATTTTTATTTATTCTACATCTCGTAAACAAGTTTAAATATAAACCTCAATCATGGAGACAATGATGAGCTTGATTAATACTGAAGTTAAACCTTTCCAAGCAACTGCTTACCACAACGGCCAATTCATCGAAGTGAACGAAACTAACCTTAAAGGTAAGTGGTCTGTTGTATTCTTCTATCCTGCTGACTTCACTTTCGTATGTCCTACTGAGCTTGAAGACTTAGCTGATAACTACGCTGAATTCCAAAAATTAGGCGTGGAAATCTACGGTGTTTCTACTGACACTCACTTCACTCACAAAGCTTGGCACGACACTTCAGACGCGATCAAGAAAATCCAATACCCATTAATCGGCGATCCAACTTGGACTCTTTCTAAAAACTTTGACGTTTTAATCGAGTCTGAAGGTTTAGCTGACCGTGGTACTTTCGTTATCGATCCAGAAGGTAAAATCCAAATCGTTGAAATCAACGCTGGCGGTATCGGTCGTGACGCATCTGAACTTCTTCGTAAAGTAAAAGCTGCTCAATACGTACACGCTCACCCAGGTGAAGTTTGCCCAGCTAAATGGAAAGAAGGCGAAGCAACTCTTGCTCCATCTATCGACCTAGTTGGTAAAATCTAATCTCTCTTAGATTTTAAAAACCTAAAGAACCATCCTTTATCGGATGGTTCTTTTGTTTTGAATAAGCACATCACATTTTCTACTGATACTTTTACAATTCTGCCCTTCCCCGTTACCTAAACATTGAGTAATGTCAAATAAACAACTGGTTATTTTTTGAGTACGTTTGATATGAAATAAAGGGGTGCATTTATGGCGAATACAGCGGTCGTCACTTCATGGAAATACAATGCGACATCGCGTCATTTAAAAATCTTTTATAGCGATGGCTCAGGAGATCTTTATCATCCTGTTCCTGAGTTTGTTTATGACAACTTATTGCGTTCAACCGATAAAGCCGCTTTTGTACACAAATACTTAGAATTTAATTTGCACTTTACCCGACTCTCTTTGGTGATTGCCTCATAAAATTATAAAAAAGGCCTGTTCAAAACAGGCCCCAACTGGAATATGAAAAATTATTTCAGCATAACTATTTTGTGACCACTAAACACAAACCTGCGCCGACAGGCAAAATGCTACTCATGTAATCCGGATCTTTTTTAATTAAAGCTATAAATCGATTTACTTCTGCCGCATGGGATATCACATTATCGACAACTAAAACCCCACCTTTAGGCTTCATTAGGCGTTTTAAATCTGGCCAATAATTTTCATATGCATCGCGTTCAGCATCTAACAAAATAAAATCAAATTTTTCCTGAGCTGCTTTTAAGTAATCGGCTGCATCTCCTACCCAAAATTGAACAATTTCACTGAGCTCTAACTCAGCTACATGACGTTTTGCCTCTGCACTTCGCTTTGCATCAATTTCAACTGTAATGACTTGCCCACCAGTCGCTTGGGCAGCTTCAGCAAGCCACAAAGTTGAATATCCTGTTGAAGTGCCAATTTCCAAAATAGACTTGGCTTGCTGCATACGAATAAGCTGGGAAATTAGCTGAGCAGATTCTACTTCTATATTACGATATCTTTGTAGACGATCGGATTGCTGTGAGTCATGCTGTTTAAAGGTGTCATATAAATCAGCAACTCTTTGTAAGAAAATAGTATTTGGCATCTATTTTACTCCTTCTTTATATGACAGCCATTTTATTTAAGTACTTTGTATTAATTTAAAACGCGGTATGATGCTACCATCACTCATTTGCACGGTTTCAGTAAACATATCAAGTGGTCGAACCCAAGTTGAATAATCACCATATAAACATTGATAAACGACCAATTCCTCTTCAGTTTCACTGTGTTTTGCTACAGAAAAAACTTGATAGAGATTACCTTTATAATGCTGATAAATGCCGCGTTGCAATGACATGAAAGTACCTTTTAATGTTATGACATAAAATCTTTACAGCCATATAACATATATAAATTTTCAAACACTTTCACTTTAAAATACTGCAAAACTAAAAATGAAATTAAGATGCTCTTTTGCACTTTCTTAACTTACGCGTTGTTGCAAACCAACATTCAAAAAAACGATTAAATTCATAAAAACATACTGTTTTACCTATTCATTGTTTTAACGTACTATGCATCTATTGAAAGAATTTGGATGCATTGGAGTAAAAAACAGATGTTAGATCAAAACATTAAAACTCAATTAAAAGCTTACCTAGAACGTTTAGAAAGTCCAATCGAATTAGTTGCTGCTTTAGATGAATCAGATAAAGCTGCTCAAATTAAAGAATTAGTAACTGAAATCGCTGAGCTTTCTGAAAAGGTAACAGCCCGTTTTGACGGTAATAATACACGTCGTCCAAGCTTTGGTGTGGCTAAAGCAGGTGAACAACCTCGTGTGTTCTTTGCAGGCTTACCAATGGGCCATGAGTTTACGTCTTTGATCTTGGCGCTGTTACAAGTGTCTGGCTATGCACCTAAAGTGTCGGATGAAGTGCTTAACCAGATTAAAGGCTTAAACCTCAAAGCTAACTTTGATGTGTTTGTATCGCTAAGCTGTCATAACTGTCCGGACGTGGTACAGGCGCTTAACTTGATTGCCATTTATAACCCGAACACCACAGCAACCATGATTGATGGTGCATTCTTCCAAGACGAAGTGGAACAACGCAAAATCATGGCTGTACCGATGGTCTTCCAGGACAATGAACACATTGGTCAAGGTCGTATGACCCTTGAAGAGATTGTGGCAAAACTTGATACCAACTCAGCTGAAAAAGACGCAGCAGCACTCAATGCCAAAGATGCGTTTGATGTATTGGTGATTGGTGGTGGACCTGCAGGTGCAACAGCTGCAATCTATGCAGCGCGTAAAGGCATTAACACAGGTATCGTGGCTGAACGCTTTGGTGGTCAGGTCATGGACACCATGGACATTGAAAACTTCACTTCTGTGCAAAAGAC
>NZ_JAKTIM010000017.1:0-207416 GCF_027855455.1 Acinetobacter sp. AOR01_HL
TTTGCCTTGGTGAGCCAACAACGCACCGCAAGCGCGCAAGCCAAAGGCTTTTTTTCTAAAGAAATCGTGGCAGTTGAAATCCCTCAGCGTAAGGGTGATGCTATTGTGATTGATACCGATGAGCATCCTCGTGCATCAACCACACTTGAAGCTTTAAGCAAACTTAAGCCTGTTGTAAAAGCAGATGGCACAGTCACTGCGGGTAATGCTTCAGGTATTAACGATGGTGCAGCGGCTCTGCTGATTGCTTCTGATGAGGCAGTTCAAGCTTACAACTTAAAACCACGTGCCAAGATCATTGCCTCAACAGCCGTGGGCGTAGAACCACGCATTATGGGTTTTGCTCCGGCACCAGCCATTAAAAAATTACTTAAACAAGCCAATCTGACTTTAGATCAGATGGATGTGATTGAGCTAAATGAAGCTTTTGCCGCACAGGCTTTGGCCGTCACCCGTGATTTAGGCTTACCAGACGATAGCAACAAGGTAAATCCAAACGGCGGCGCTATTGCATTGGGTCATCCACTCGGTGCATCAGGTGCACGCTTAGTCACTACAGCCTTAAACCAGCTTGAACAAATAGGTGGTCGTTACGCTTTGTGTTCAATGTGTATTGGTGTAGGCCAAGGCATCGCATTGATTATTGAACGTGTTGAAGCACTTTAAGGAGAAACAAATGCCATCTTTTCAATCTGCCGATGCACAAATTAACTATCAAACCTTTGGTGAGCCATCTTCCCCTGCTCTGGTGTTTTCCAACTCTTTGGGCACCAATTATGGTATGTGGCAAAAACAGTTTAATGAGCTAAAAGATCAATTTTTTGTGATCTGCTATGACACTCGTGGTCACGGTTCATCATCTACGCCTAACGGCCCATACACTGTAGAGCAATTAGGTGAAGATGTAGTCCGTTTACTGGATCATCTGAATATTAGCAAAGCTGCTTTTTGTGGTATTTCCATGGGCGGTTTAACAGGTCAATGGCTAGCGATTCACTACCCTAACCGTTTTAGTCATGTCATTGTGGCAAATACTGCCGCTAAAATTGGACAAGAACAGGCATGGCTTGACCGTGCAAAATTAGTACGTGAGCAAGGTTTACAACCAATCGCAGCTACAGCAGCTTCGAGATGGTTTACAGATCCCTTTATCCAAAGTCATCCTTCTATTGTTAACAACCTGTGTAACGACTTAAGTGCTGGCAGCGCAATAGGTTATGCCAATTGTTGTGAGGCTTTGGCTAAAGCGGATGTCCGTGAGCAATTAAAAGACATCAAAATTCCTGTATTGGTGGTTGCAGGAACTCAAGACCCTGTAACGACAGTTGCAGATGGCGAGTTTATGCAGCAACGTATTCCGCAATCACATCTTGAAGAAATAGATGCCTCTCATATTTCTAATGTCGAGCAACCAGAAGCTTTTAATAAAATCTTAAAAGATTTTTTATTGGGCTAAATTCGTCTTCTATAAAACTCATTCATTTCAAAAAAAGGCCTATAACGGCCTTTTTTATTCTCTCAAAATAGAAAATTAAATAACTTGTTCGAGAAGGTATAAATATATACCTCAAATGTAATGGAAAATTACATGGATAAATAACAGTATTTTAAATTCATGAACAGGGCTTGTTCATCAGTGACGCGACTCTAAGTTGATTCTTAAATCGCTCACTTCTATTCATAATGAAAGTAAGGATATCTAAATTGAACATATCTATGCTGAACTCTCGGTCTCACCCTACACGCCCTTTAATTAAATATGGAACATTACTTTTAGGTGCGCTTTTAGCGGGTTGTAATTCCTCATCAAGTTTAGACCCCACACCGACACAAAAGCAGATCACAATTAAGCGCGATAAATTCGGTACACCACATGTATATGCAAATGATACCTATGGAATTTTTTACGGCTATGGATATTCGGTAGCGACTGATCGATTATTCCAGATGGAAATGTCAAAACGTACAGGACAAGGTACGGTTGCTGAGGTCCTCGGCCCCGACTATCTTCAATATGATATTGCGACACATAGTCGTTTTGACCCAGAAAATATTAAGCAACAACTCGCCGCGCTCTCACCAGAAGACCGAGCAATTTTTGAAGGTTATGCCGCAGGTTTTAATAAGCGTGTTAAAGAGGTTTTAGCAGATCCAGCTCTTATGCCTAAAGAGTTCACAGATCATGATTTTAAACCATCAACATGGCAACCAGAAGATATTGCTATGGTTTGGGTGGGCTTAATTTTAAATCGCTTCTTTTCAGCAAGTTCGGAAGTAACAAATTTAGATTTACTCACGCAACTGCAAAAAGAAAAAGGTCAAGAAGAAGGCCTTAAAGTCTATCAACAATTACGTTGGCTAGATGACCCAAGTGCCCCAACTATTATTCAATCTGCACAAAAAACTCAGCTTTTAGCACATCAACAACAAATACTTAAAGACATTAGCCCTATTTCAAACAAGGCAGCCAAAACCTATTTAGCTCAAGCTCGCATTGCTTTAGGCAAAAGTGTGGTAGATGGTGTACCTACCGCCAGTAATGCATGGGTATTAAAAGGTGATAAGACTGTTGAAGGCCAAGCAGTTTTATACAATGGACCACAACAAGGATGGTATACGCCCGCAATTACTTACAGTATTGGTTTACATGGGGCTGGCTATAATTTGACAGGTATAACTCCTGTTGGCTTACCTGCAATTTTATTTGGGACTAATGGCAAAATCGCATGGGGTTCGACGGTAGGTTCACTCGATACTAACGATGTTTATCAACTCACCCTAAATCCAAGTAATTCAAAAGAATATTTATATAAAGGGACATATATTCCATTTGAACACAAGCAAGTAAAAATAAAAGTTAAGAATCAGGCCGACCATGTTTTAGATGTTTATAAGAGTAAACAAGGCTTTGTAAGTACATGGGATGAAAATAACCATACGGCGTATGCACAAAAACGTAGCTGGGAAGGTGTAGAAATTGAAACCTTATTAGGATGGGCAAATGCAGCCAAAGCCTCAAATTGGGATGAGTTTCTTGCTCATGCCAAACGTGTCGCGGCCTCTATCACTTGGTTCTATGCCGATACTAAAAATAATATCGGCGTGGCTGCTTTAGGCCGTTTACCTATTCGTCCTGAAAACCAGCATATTCAGCTTCCAGCTAAAGGTGATGGTTCAATGGAGTGGCAAGGTTTTTATGACTTCTCACACAACCCTAAAGAATACAATCCGCAAAAAGGTTATGTCACAAGCTGGAATAACAAAGCCTATGCAGGTTTACGCTCAGATTCGTCAAACTTTTCTTATGTAGATCGGGTGAATGAACTAATTGAACCTTTAGAAAGTAAAGCAAAACTGAGTCAGCAAGAAATTTGGGAAATTAATAAAACGGCTGCATGGTCTGATTTAAATGCGCGTTATTTTGTTCCTTATATGGTCAAAGCTGCACAAAGTCCTAAGGCAACACCGTTAGCTAAAAAAGTCGCTCCGTTACTTGCAAGTTGGGATCTTAAATTACGCCCTGATAGTGAAGCTAAATATTATCAAGGTGCAGCACCAGCAATTACACGTGCATGGCTTAATCAAATGATTGAACTGGTACTCAAACCTAACCTTTCAGAAAATATTTATAAGCGTTATACCGATACGCTTTATCCAGTAAATAATGATCCGCGTAGTGCCCAGCCAGCGAGTGCATCAAAATTAATCTGGAATACCCTGCAAGGAAAACAGGCAAGCGTACCTCAGAATATTGATTTCTTAAAAGGACAAACAGCAGATGAAGTCGTATTAAAAGCTTTAGAAAATGCGCTGACTGAACTTTCAAATCAATATCACTCTACCGACCCGAACGACTGGAAAATTCCGGTGGCAACCATGGGTTTTTCCAGCAAAAATTCGGTAGGCATTCCTTGGGCTGATCCATCACATGAACAACACCTTAGTACTTATGGAAATACAGGAAGTGCTACTTTTAGAGTGGTCTTAAATCCAAATCAAGTCACCATGTGTTCGATTTTGGCCCCAGGACAAAGTGGTTTTATCAATCAAAATGGAAAACCTGATGCCCACTTTGCAGATCAGCTCTCTTTATTTGAAAGTTATAAATGTAAAGATGATGCGGTGAGTCAAAAAGAAATCGACCAATCAACTCAACAAAGCATCACTTTAAACTACTAACTTTTTAGCCCAATTTTTATGTTAAAAGACTGAGGTTTGTTATTTATAAAATGACAAACCTCTTTATTAGTTTAATACCGAATCATCACCGATTTTAATTCGGTGTAATCTTCAATAAATGCATCTGAAAACTCTCTGCCAATTCCTGAAGCTTTTACCCCACCAAATGGAACTGATGGGTCTAAGAACGTATGCATATTGACCCACAAGGTGCCTGCTTCAATTTTAGGAATTAAACGTAAAGCTTTAGATAAGTCATTTGTCCAAATACTTGCCGTTAAACCAAAGCGAGACTGGTTCATCAGTTGAATGAGCTCTTCATCAGTGTCGAATGGCATTACCCCGACCACTGGGCCAAAGATTTCTTCTGAAAATAAAGGATCATCGGTATTTTTAAAGGAAATTAAAGTCGGCTGTACAAAATATCCTGTTTGATCTAGAGCCTCACCACCAGCAATAATCTGATTGTTGGCTTTAGCCATATCTAAATAATGTTTCACTTTATCAAAATGTGGCTGATTAGAGAGTGGACCAAACATACTTCTCTCATCCATGGCCGAACCAATTTTAAAACTAGAAAGTGCTTTCGAGAGTTTATCAACTAGTTCATCATATTTTGTACGGTGTACAAAAAACCGTTCTGGGGATGCACAAACTTGACCTTGATGCACAAAAGTTGCTTGTAATAAAGTTGGTAAAATCTCATCAATATTTGCATCGGCCAAAACGGCTATTGCATTTTTACCACCCAGCTCCAGACTTACCCGAGTTAAATCACTACTCATTGCAAGTTTACCGATGGCAATACCTGTTGGTACTGAACCTGTAAACGAGACTTTCTTAACGAGCGGCGACTCAATTAAATATTGCCCTGTTTCCCCCTTACCCGTAACCACATTAATTACACCCGCTGGAATACCTGCCTCAATCGCAAGTTCAGCTAAGCGTAATAAAGATAAGCTGGCAAACTCACTTGGTTTAAGCACAATGGTACAGCCGGTTGTTAAAGCTGAACCAATTTTCCAAACACCAATCATGAGTGAAAAATTCCAAGGCACAATCCCTGCAACCACGCCAATTGGTTGTCTTAAAGTAAAGGCCGTATATTTTTCTCCTTGCACAGACGGAATAGACGGTTGCATGGTTTGACCATTAATTTTGGTTGCCCAACCAGCAAAATATCTTAAGAAAATAACGGATTGTGCAACTTCAAGATGGCGGGAAATATTAATGAGTTTTCCGGTAGACAACGTCTCGAGCTGTGCAAGTTCTTCACCATGTTGTTCAATTAAATCTGCCAACTTATTTAGTTTAACGCCACGTTCATACGGCGTCGTTTCAGCCCAAGCATTTTGAAAAGCATGTTCAGCACTTTTGACGGCGCTTTCGACATCTTGTTGACTACCAATACTAATTTGAGCAACGACTTGTTCAGTCGATGGATTCACAATATCCACTTTATCTAAATGCTCTGCAGTAGCTAATTTTCCATCAATAAAATGTCCATGTTGACGTGTCATAAATTGCTGCACGCTTTGTAAAATCTTAACTTCACTCATTTTTTATTTCTCTCAATTCATTTAAAAGGATTTATTAATAGATGTATTGCAGAATCAACTGCGCATAGACATTGGTTTTGTCATCGTAGTTTTGAGTACCGCCACTATGGATATCGTGTTTTGGTTTATAAAGTCCCACTAAAGGAATCACGTTGAATTTTTTATTAACTGACCAGACCGAAAAGACATCCAGCTCATGTCCATCTACATTAGTTAAAGACTTATTTACTGTTTTGAACTTATAGGCCAAAGCACCCAACATAAAATTTTCTTTCAAATTCATCATGTAAGAGACTTGATGAATGTCGGCATTTTTATTGAATGGTCCAGCATAGTTTCCGGCAACTTCACCCTGAAACCATGTACCAAAGCCGACCGTATTTCCATAAAACATAGGGTCGTATTGGTCTGAAAAATGACTAAAACGGTAGCCTAATGAAGGCGTATATTTTGAAGATAAAAAGTTATAGTTCAGCGCTAAGTAGCCAGCATTTTCTTGGCCATCTTTTTTATCTTGAACTACAAACTCAGTTTTAACTTGTATCTCTGGTAAAGGTTGATAATTAAAGCGTAAAGCATAATTTTTAAGGTCTTGTCGTCCTGAAACGTGTTCAGCATCTTCAAGGTCTAATACGTTTAAATAGGTAAACCCAACGCCCTTATCTTTAAGCTGATACATCAGATCAGTCACAAATAGTTCTGGGGAAAATTGTGCTTTATTATCTGACTTTAAATAAGCCAGCTTTAGCGTTGTATTCTCTTGCGGTTTATATTGAAGCAAACTTGTAAAATCAAAGCTTCGACGAGCTGCCAGATAATATGCGCCGCCCCGATCTAGTGTGCCATTCGCAGGTGCTTTTCCAAGGTTTAATGCATCACCCGCAATAAAGAACCCGTCACCAATCATGATATTTTGCCGACCGATACTTAAATCATAGGTCGTTAACTCATCTTTATTGGTGCCGTCTTTAAAACCAATGACCCATTCATTCACATCTGTTTTACGTTCTTTGCCATTACTATTTTGGCCTGCGTCACCATCACCAAATGTGGCCGAACTAATACCACTCAAACTTGCATAGAGCTGATTGTTTTTAAAGGTGTATTGTCCTTTAGCACCATATTTAAGATGGCCTTCTTGCCAATTGATTCTTTCATCATGTAGGTTTTCGCCGTTATAGCTTTTACCACTACTAAAAGCTCCAAAAGTTGCTTCAAATGTTGGCTTAATTTCTAGCTCACTAGCATGCACAGTTGAAAAAAATGAGACAAAGAAAGTCCCTCTCATAACCTGAGAAAATAAATTTTTCATTGAGAAATTCCTTTTTGCGAACGGCCTAACCGTGCTCAGATATGGGTAACTTATTCGTTACCCATCCTCGTCATGTTGGACTTTAGTGATGGTCGTGCTGCGTGCTTTGCTCTTCTTCACCCAAGTTTAAAGTCGGGGTGTTGTCAAAGAAGTTCCAAGGTTTGATTAGGGTATAAACCCATTCTGTCGGCATAATTGGCCATTCTTCAGCACGTGCCACATGGGTTGTGCCTGTTGTCATCCACACCACAAGGTCTTTATTTTCAATATTTTCGTTGTTACCAATGAACTGTCCTAAGCCTGTATCATGAGTTGAACGGTTTGAATATTTCCCTTCAGGGTAGCGTTCATCCGGATTATATTGCGTCACCCAAATTTGTTTATCCATAAAGTTCAAACGTTTAAATAACCATTCATCTTTAGAAAAATTGGCTCCTTTCGCCACAGGGTGTGTTCCACCTGCAAAAGGAATGAGTTGGTAAGAAACCGGATTCCCTAATTTATTTTCCTTGTTGAAATTCGTGAGTAAGCGAATGGTAGATGGATCAAACTTTTCAGCTGCATTTTGCTCATTCGTAATGACTTTACTGTCAATTTGCATTGAGCTGGTACGGACACCCCCTTTGTCATTGGCTTTCACTACAGGGTCCATATGCATAAAGCTATTATTTTCCCCATCTACGTCCATGTCTAAGCGGAAGTTATAGATGTGCTGATGCGTTGTACCCACAATATTATGGTCAATTAAAGTTCCATATTTGGTGTCTTCTTTGGCAGTACTGTCATGCATGGTGCGTGCTTTAACACCTTTAACAGCTTCAATACCCGTTGCACCCGCATTAATTCCAATTACACCATTTTGGGAAAATACCCAGTCAAACATGTAATCGTAGTTTCCAACTGTACTAATCCAGCGCACGACAAGTTCACGGCGTGCTTCACTCGCATCCTGATTGCCAAAAATTTCGTGATGTTTATATTCAGGTCCTGCATAACGTTCAAACACGGCAATGGCATTTGGAATCACTTGTGGCTGGCCTTTATAGTCTGCAATCACGGCATCAAGTAAAACAGCGTTGTCGGGTGCATCTGTTCCCGGAATAATAGATGAGGTAAGTGTTCCCATACCATATTCGCCAGAGTCCAAATAAGATTTGAAGTACCAACCGATATCAGGGTCACCATATGGAACTACCATTCCACCTAAGTTACCTTCATACATGACTTTACGCTTCACACCTTTATCTTTATAGGTCACTGTTGAAAGCTGTAAGCCAACACGAGAATCTAACGCCACATGCAAACACCAGTTGCCCCAATGTATGGTTTGACCAGTAATGCTAAAGTTCTTACCCTCAGGTTCAGTAATATTGAGTGGTTTTAACTTACTTGCTACGGCCTTATTCGACATATAAGGTCGATTTGCCATTGGCACAGGAATGATCGCACCTTCTTCAATCTTGATAATTTTTTCTTTATCTAAATCGACTACAGCAACTAGGTTCTCAATCGGATGCGCCCAATAGTTACCATCCCCAACATCGAGGTAAGCGACGACTTTTAATATATTGAGTTGTTTATCCAGACCATCTTTACCGCCAAAATATCCAACAGTTAGCGGAGTAGCGATCACTTTCTTCACATCAGTAATGCCGCGTTTGCGTAACGCATCTTGATATTCTTTACTCGTCTCAATTACACGCTGTACGGCTTCAAAATTATCAAGCAACACCATACCGTGAGTATCTTTAAGTATATTCCATTTTGTAACTTGTTGAGTATTAAGATTAACTTCACCTTCAATCGCTTGACTCCCCTTCAACAAAATAAATGAGGCAATACGGTCTTCTTTAAATTCTTTATGATTAATAAAGTAATCCCATACTTTGGCTTTTTCAGGTTCTTTAAGCTTTAACTCGGCAAAACGCATATTTTTATAGGCGTATTTCGAGCGGTTAATCACATCAAATGTCTTTTTAATTTCATCGGAATTTAAGCTATTGAGTGGATGAAACGTATTTTCAATTTTAAAGGTTTGATCTAACCCAGACTGGAAGACTTCGTTAAAAAAATCTTTTCCAATAACAGGCTTACCATCTTTGATTAATAACGGGACACTGAGTTTTAAAGGTTTGCCATTCACTAAAACCTGATTTGAGTTTGGCTTGGCTCTCACCACTATAGAACCTTTGGTAATTGTATAGGTATTGGTAAAGTCATCTTTAACAACTTTAGCGCCTTGCTCACTCATGTTCTGATAAAGTGAGACCATGTCGGCCTTTCCACCATGCGCAAACGCTTGAGTATTGAGTCCCCAAAAGCTTGCAGCGATTGATAAGTTAAGTGCCAGTATTTTTTGTATGTCATTCAATAATCGTTGTTTACGCATTGGTTTCATCCTTTTCATCTATCCCTGAACTATCTGAATCAGACAGTTAAAATGCACTTTCCTGTGAGTGAAATTCATTAGACCAACTTAATAGTTCTATGGTTATTAAGCTTATCTAACCTGTTCTAATGAATTTAATTTCAACACAGTTACATAGGGCTAGCTTGTTCAAGAATGACGTCGAATTTGTCTAAAAATGACATTCAAAGATGAAAAATTAAACTGACATACCCTCTCTAAATTCTTTAGGAGAGATACCATAGGTCTTTTTAAAGATCTTTGAAAAATGAGCACCGTCCCAGAAACCCCACTTCAAGGCAATTTGGGTAATCGAACTCTGTTTGTTCTTTTTATCAAGCAAATCCGCTTTGACTTTTTCTAGGCGTTTGAGCTGTATATATTTGTTAATAGATAGATTTTCTTGAAGAAATAGACGGTAGAGATGACGTAGAGATACCCCAATATGCTCTGCAATTAATTTAGGTGTTAAATCTGGTTTTGCTAAGTTCTCTATAATAAAACGCTCGGCTTTTTCCATCAGGTTATTGGAGCTATGAACATTTTTATAATTAATTGTGGGTTTGATTAAGGCAATCAGCGCATCTTCAAAAGCGTTACCATCTTCGGTTGCGTACCAAAGTTTGATGTTTTCAGCAGACATATTTTTCAAAATATTCTTGAGTAAAAAACCACTCATATTTTGCGTAATCAGTTTTCCAAAATATTCGGTACTAATATTTTCTTTCAGTAATTTTTCACGAGACAGATGGACTGAAATCTGACTTACCAAACCTTGCGGATACATCGAAATTGTTTCGACCGGGTCTACCAACACAATATCGCCTTCATTTAGGCTTAAGGTTTCATTCTTATACTCGAGCAGCATTTTTCCCGAATACTGTAAAATCAAAAAACAAAAACGATTATTTACTCGATCTATTTCATCGGCTTTTCGGACAATTTTATTGGCATTGTTTTTGATAAAAGCAATTTCGGTATCGCCCAATAAAAAGCACTGAACCTCACCAATGAATAAATTACGGGTTCCATCAAAATCGGTTTCAAAATTGCCGCACACATTTTTAATATGGTGCGTCCATGTGAGTAATGCATCACTTACATATTGGTTCATCCCTTACCTCTCTATACATGTGCCACCGCTCAAAATTTTGTGTTTGTGGTGGTGCACTGTCTTGGCATATTTGCAATCATGTTTTATTGATAAACAAATTGTGTGCCAAAAATTCCTTATCCGTGGAATTGTTTTGATGATAGTCAGCTAGATGTAAAAAAGCTGATAAATCAATTCAATTTATCAGCTTAATGGGGCTTATGCTACTCCCGCAAAATCTCGCAGCATGGTTATAAAAATATCCTTTTGCTCATCAGAATATTTTTTAAACACCTCATTTTGGTGGCTATCGGCAATATCAAACAAATACTGCGCTGTTTGTTTGCCTTTTTCGGTTAGTGCATACAAATTATCGTGATCGACCAATAACCCTTCAAATTTTAAGATTTCAGCCGATCTTTCCACTTCTTGCATTGGCATAGCAATATCTCGCGGTAAATCTTCTTTACTAGAAGCAGTACCACTTGCCAAAACAAGCAAGAGACGAGATTCACTGGTACGGAAACCCGAAGCCATTTGCTTTGGAATATAGTCGGTTTGATAAGCTTTGAAAGCACGGCTCATTAAGTAGCAGACATTATTATACAAGTGCCCATAATGTGTTTGGTCTACGCCGTTCTGTTCAGCTTGCTTAACTTGAAGGCTTGGATGCGGCATGACACAAGAATATGCACCTTGATGGTAAACCAGCGGGCTTCGACCTTGGTCATGGAAACGAACCACTTTACCAATAATAATCCAGTGGTCACCACCTTCGACCACTTGATAACGTTCGCACTCAAACACAGCAGAACAATTTTCTAAAATGGGTGCGCGTCCTGCGCCAAGTTGAAAATTTGTGTCGGCAAATTTATCAATATTGCGTCTCGAAAACTTATTAGACAGCTCAATTTGCGTGCCCGATAAAATATTGACAGCAAAATGTGTTGCTTGTTCAAATACTGAAAAACTTGAAGATTTTTTATCAATACTCCACAAAATAAGTGGTGGATCGAGTGACACCGAGTTAAAACTATTTGCGGTTACACCGACTTTCTCACCTTGTGCATTTTGTGCAGTAACAATGGTAACGCCTGTTGCAAAATTTCCTAATGCTCGTCGGAACTGTAGTGGATCGACCGTAAACTCATCTATTTGTTGTAATACATTCATCATCTTTCTCCTAAACCTTCTCTTACATCCATATAAATCGCGAGAGCATTAGATATCTAAAACTAATCTCGGTGTTTTAGAGCGTGAACAACACACTAATATTTGCTCATTGCTGGCCTTTTCTTCGTCAGTAAAATAAACATCTCTGTGATCTGGTTCGCCTTCAATTACATCGCACATACAGGTTCCGCATACGCCTTGCTCGCAAGACATTTCAATCTCGATGCCTTCTTTAGCCAAAGCCTGCAAAATGGTTTCGCCAGCTTCGACCATAATGATTTTTCCGCTACGCTCAGCCACCACCTCAAATGAATCTCCCGAGGTGTCAGTTTCGAATTGGAAATACTCTTTGTGGATTTGCTGCTCAGGAAAATCGTGAGTCGTGGCGAGATTAATCACCCAATCCATGAAACCGACTGGACCACAGGTATAAATATGACTTTCAGGATCAATATCTTTAATGGCAGATTCAAAAAATGCTCTGTGGCTTGCACCTTCAGATTTAAAATGGAAAGTTGTGTATTTTGCTAACTCACCATTTTTAATTTCATCAACAAAAGCACATTTTTCAGGGCTAGCACCACAGTAGTGAAGCTCAAATGATGCACCTTCATGTGCAAGTTGATATGCCATCGTAATTAATGGCGTAATCCCGATTCCACCGCCAATCAACACACTGTGCTTGGCTTTTAAAAGTGGGAATAAGTTTTTCGGCTCACTCACCTGAATTTGCATGCCATCTTTAATTTCATCAAATGCAGAGATCGAGCCGCCACGTGATTCAGGGTCACGTAAGATTCCAAGGCGGAACTTTCCTTCGTCATTTGGATTTTGGCAAAGCGAATATTGGCGCACCATACCATTCGGTAAGTGCACATCAATATGTGCACCGGGTTCAACCTTTGGTAATGCAGCAGAAGTTGCAGATTCAAACTCCATAACTGCAATATTTCCACCTTCCACATGGCGATTTTTAACGACAACATCATAAAGTGTAGTCATGATTTAACTCCCTTTTCATGCCTAAGCTTGTGGCTTAACGCATGAATAAACCACCGTTAATATCCCATGTTGCACCAGTCACAAAACTCGCATTTGGACTTGCAAGCAACCCACAAGTTTCAGCAATAAAATGCATACTTCCTAAGGCTTTAACAGGAATATTCTGGATGAACTGTTCCATTTTTTCGTCTGGCACCACACTATGAACGATTGGTGACTCCATTGGTCCCGGTGCAATCGCATTGACCGTAACACCTTTTGCCGCAAACTCTTTGGCAAAAATTTTGGTTAATGTCACAATAGCGCCTTTGGTTGCCGCGTAGTGTGCACCGGTTGCAGTACCGCCGTTTTGTCCCGCTAAAGACGCCATATTAATGATGCGTCCATAACCTTTTTTGGCCATGTATTGACCAATGATTTGACAAGCCTGAAAGGTGCCGCGTTGGTTAACTTGGGTCACCCAATCAAAATCAGCTGCGGTAATTTCTAATACAGGGGTTGCTTTGGTGACGGTGGCATTGTTAATTAACACATCAAGTTTAGAAAATTTCTCTTCAATCCATTGCACCGCTGCATGAAAATCTGCCTCGACCGAAATATCCAGCTTTAAAGGAAACATATTTTGGGCATACTGACTTTGTGCCTTAGCATTTTCGGCTTTTTCAAGCGTACTGGCTGACAAAATCACTTGATGTCCTTGGCTCGCAAAATATTCAGCAATCACATTACCGAGTCCAGAAGCAGCACCTGTCACTAAAACAACCTGTTTCATGTTACCGCTCCTAAAGAATGTAGCTAATACCAGCCAAGGTATCGGTTGAGTTAACCAAGTTAATGATTTTACGGTTAATCTTAAAACCAGTATCAGCATCACGGGTTAGATGGTATGTAATATCGGCCGTGTAATGCTTGAGGTTTTCTTTACGAAATTCACGTAGGTTTTGAGCACAGCGTAAAACGATTTCATCATCTTGATCTTGAATCACTCGTACTCGCGAAATACTGCGTACCGTATTCGCCTTTGGTGCCGTAGAAATTGCCTCACCATTTTCAAGACGCTCTACCCGTAACTTACGCATATGATTATCGTCATAGGCATAATTTAAGTTGTTTTCGTAGTCTGTGAGGTTCGGGTCAATCGGAATGATATAAACACCTTTTTCATTCCATAAATTGAGCCATTCACGGTACTCGCTGTGGTCTAACATATCTGCTTCAGCCCAGATGAAAGCAGTGACTTCATTTAATAATTGCAGATTCATATTCATTGCTCTCTCCTTAAGCTGTCATCATCTTTTTCCATTGCTGATATGCTGCACGCATACCTGTTTCAGCACTGACATCACTTTTTAAGCCATCTTCAGTTTTGACTTCGCCCGGTAAACCGCGGTTGAGCATGATCCATAAATCATTACCGGCATTGGCACCATGTTGCACGCGTTCCCAAGCCTCAGAATCATCTGGCGTACCAAAACCAAATGGACCTTGGAAATGTTCATGCAAACGTAAGCGATATTGATTGGCAATTTGCGGACCACCATCCATGGTAATTACCGAGTGATGAATTTCTGTTTCAGCAACTGAAATTGGCTGTAACACACGGAAGAACGCCATTGAACATGCAATATTTGGGAATAAATTTAAGTTAAAGCCAGAACCACCCACTGCTCGAACAATACGGCGTACTTCTAATTCTTCATGGCCTTCGTCACGCAAAGCTTGAGCCAAGTCTTCAAAACGCTCTTGAATTGGACGCTCCATTAAGTCTTCTTCTAAATCGACCAGTTCAGGAATCATCACCATGACACTGTGACCGTTTCCTAAGTCTTCAACAAAGCCCGGCTGGTTTTCGAAGTTAAAGAGTTCTTCGGTTTTTTCATCGACAGAACTTAAGAATGACTTGTGTACCAACGGGAAGTGATATGCATCGGTGGTATTTTCAAGCTGGATTTTCCAGTTACCCGGGAAACGGAAGCGGTGTTCGCCCAACACTTTAATTGGATAACCTGCGCCTTGTTTCATAAACAGATCAATCCATTTTTTCGCAGGCCCAAGGAACTCTTCAAGCGGTTGAATGTCTTCTTTAAATGAAGCGAAGATCATGCCGTTATATTCTTCTACCCGTAGACTCACCAGCGGTAATTCTGACTTATCTAAACAATCGCCGTAACTTTCCGGAGATGGCACGCCACGTAAACTGCCATCAAGTGCATAACTCCAACCGTGATATGGGCATACAAAACTGTTAGTTTTTCCTTTTTTATGTTCACATACGGTTGCTGCACGGTGACGGCAACGGTTCAAAAGTACATGGACTTTCTTTTTACGGTCACGCACCACTACAACAGGCTGTTTACCGATATTAATGGTTTTATAGCTTCCGCCTTCTGGAATTTCGCTAGCATGCGCAACCCACACCCAAGTGCTATAAAAGATTTTTTCCATCTCTTCATCAAAAATGCGTTCATCTTTATAAAGAGAGGTATGGGCACGGTCACTTTTAACTAAAGCATCATAATCAATGCCAATGTTATGCGTTGGGATAATACTGTTCATATCAATAGTCCTTTTAAATATGTCCTGGGTCATTCCTGGGAAGGTACCGGCAACTCGGCTTCACTGTGCCAATGCGATACCGGACGACTGAAAATATTCTGTGTTTGGAAATGTTTAATTTTCCATATTCCATCTGCTTGCTTCTGAAACTTCACCTTGAGCTTTGCCGCATTCAGATGACTACGGCCATCTTGAAAAGTTGAAGTTTGCAACATCAGCCATGAAGCATTTGCATCTTTTTGATTTACATAAATTTGTTCTGAATTTACAAAGTGTGCATTCATGACAAAGTGAGATTCTTTTTGTGTATAGCGTTTGAACATGTCGTAAATCGACTGCCAAGAATCATAACGACCAAAAGATTTGGAATATTTATCGCCAATACCTTCCCAAATACAGTCTTGATCAAAAAGATTCATCAACTCATAAAGATCTGTATTTGCATTGAGCTCATCGCAGATTTCCATATAACGGTTTATGCAATTACGGATAGCATTGTGTGCTTCCAACTGTTCTAGCCGTTCTATGATTTCTGCAATATTCACTTTGTCAGTCATTGCGGTCGCCTTAACGTTGAATAATCAATTCACGCCCAACACGAGCTTCAACTTTGCAATATTTCCAAAGTTTGTATGGCCCTTCACCTACCACGGTCGTTCTAAATAAGTTACAAGCTGCATGTACTGTCTCAATATCCGGAACATCTGCAAGCAAATAAGTGGTCCAAGGCCAGCCCGTACTTGCACCCACCATGCTTTGGTCATCATCAAGATTCCCAAAAACATGCACACCAGGTAGGTCATGAATGCCATTCCACATTTCACCAAATGCTGCCCAAACCGCTTTTGCTTCAGCAGGTTCTGCATCAAAAAAGTTCTGGTTAATACCCATGCAAAACAACACGCGTAATGGTTTTTTAGCTTCCATCTCAATATTCCTTTTTCAAAATTTAAACTTATAGATAACCTGGGGTTGGCTTTAATCCGAAACTGACTAAACCTGCATTTTGTAAAGTTGCATCACCCATAAAGGCATGTTGGGTCACCACGTTGGTGTCATTTACAAAACGGCTAAATGGATTGTTGGTATAAATCGCTGTCATACCCGCGAGCATTTGCATTTTTCGGGTCACTTTGGCACAAACGCGAGCTGCATGGGTACATGCCAAACGCATATCACTAATCTGTTCAGCAGTTGCTTCACGACCAGCAATAATTTCATTCCAGACAATATCCATGGTTTGATAAAACCAAGACTTTGCAGCCTGAAACTCTGCATCAGCTTGAGCAAACTCATATTGAGTCACTGGGCGGTTTGCAATTTCTGCCCCACCCGTAATAGATGCTTTACCCGGTGCTAATTTTTCAAATTCTTCTAATGCGGCAGCTGCAACCCCAATACCCACCACGGTTAATACTTGAGTCGCTAAAGACAGTGATGGATATTTAAAAAATGGCTCGCTGAGTTTTGAAGGTTCGCCACGTACAAAGGTCCATTTCTTTTCGACCAATACATCTTCAACCACTAAATCATGGCTTCCGGTACCTTTTAGACCAACAGTGTCCCATGTCATTTCGATTTTAGCTTTGTTGGCAGGCATCACGGCCATACGTGGTAAACCTTGCATTTCATTATTTTTAAGGGGTGAAATTCCCACACCAACAATGTCAGCGCCCATACAGCCGCTTGAAAATTTCCAACGTCCGCGCACCACCACACCTTCATCGGTAATTTCGGCAGGCTGCGGCGGGAAAATACCTCCGGCAAATACGACATCTGGCCCGTTTTGGTATAACTCTTTCAGCGTTTCTTCCGGCAAACTTCCTAAATACGCAGGGCTCATACCGAAACTTGCTACCCAACCAACTGAACCATCAGCTTTAGATAAAGTTTCGATCAACTCACAAAACTGCCGCGGTGACCATTCTTCACCACCAAAACGTTTAGGCACCAAAGCACGGTAAACACCAATTTTTTTAAGTTTTTCGATTATGTCTTGGCTCACATAGGCCTGATTATCAAACTCACCTGCACAGGCACGCTCACGAATTTCTTGGCACAAAGCATCTAAATCAACTGCTTTGTCTTGAGAAGCAAACTCCATTTTAGACAACTTATTCATCATCTAACTCCTTGTAATTTATTGCATTGCATCAACACAAAATTTAGCTATTGCACATAATTGCTCATCTTTTTGATGCTTTGATACGATCTGTAAGCCCACAGGCAAACCTTCACTGGTTTCAAGTGGCACTGAAATAGCTGGATGTCCTGATAAATTAAATGGTCGAACTAAACCGGTTAGGTTCAAAAAAGCGACCGTATTTTCAGCTTCAGAAACTTTTGGTGGAATTTGTGGAAGTGTCGGCAGAACCAATGCATCATATTTTTCTAATAAAGCATCGAGTTCCTTTGTCAGCTGCGCTTTCACAACTTCTGCTTGCTTTACTTGCTCTAAAGTGGTGTGGGCTGCTTTTAATAAACGATTATTTACATCAGAACCAATTAAGCCTGTTTGGGTTAATTCACCAAAAGCTTGCCAGTTTTCATAGTTAATAATCTGCATGCCTGCATCATAAGCTGCTTCAAAATGTTCAACCTTTTCTAAAACGGTCTCTAAATTTGCTTTTTGAAGTGCTTGATAAATACAGTTCCAAATAATCTCATCTGCGCTTACATCTAAAACCGCAAGTTTTGGTGTATGCGTACATTCAGCCGGCTTAAAAGTTGGATCAATAATTTGCATGGCTTTTTCAATCATCTCGACTGAATTTGCAAAAGGACCAACGCAATCTAAAGAACTTGACGGCGGGTATACGCCTTGGCGACTTACCCGACCAAAAGTCGGTTTTAAACCAAAAACTCCGCAGCACGCAGCGGGCATACGGATAGAGCCACCCGTGTCTGTCCCTAAAGTAAAGTCAGCTTGTTTAGCTGCAACTGCTGCGGCTGAACCACTTGAAGAGCCACCCGGAATAAGTTCAGGATATTTAGGATTGATAGGTGTACCAAAAGCGTGGTTAATGCCTGTAATTCCAAAAGCCAATTCGTGCAAATTTGTCTTGCCAATAATTTCGCAATCAGCTTTTAAGATGTTTTTAACCACCTCTGCATCATCGTGCGCAGGTTCAACTTCTAATAAAGCTCTACTGCCAGCAATGGTTTTTAGACCTTGAATATCTATAGTGTCCTTCACCATCACCTTAAGTTTGCCGCTTCCTTTTTGCACACTTTGGCTAATAATATTCATTCACTTTTCCATGTATTTTTATCCATTAATTAAAATATCAGAAAATTTAATGGAATTGTCAAGTAATTTTTCTAATGTGTGTTCAAGGAAATATGCAAAATTTTGTTTATAATAGAATTACCCTTTTTTTACTAAGTTATTGCTTAGCTATGCTTGATCATTTAGAACAATTTCTTCCCAATAAAGAACCGTCGAGTATTCAAAACTTCCCCTTTTTCTGGATTTCCCAAGTTAATGGTAAATATTCACAACTTATTGAAAAATCTATAAAGAAACTTGGCATTGATAATACTCGCCGTAAAATTATTTTAAGCACCAATGCGCTTGGGGAAGCCAGTATCACTGACATTGCCAATCTTTCTACTTTAAAACTCACCACAGCAACAAAGGCTGTATATAGATTGGTAGAAGATGGCATTGTGGAAGTCTACTCTTCTACCGCTGATGAACGGATTTCGATGGTGAAATTAACGGCCAAAGGTGTTGAGCTGGTTGAACAGATTAACCAAATTAGTGTGGTTACCTTAGCGGGGATCCTCAATGCTTTTTCAGAAGAAGAACTGCATAATCTAAATCATCAGTTAAAAAAATTATTTGATCTCATGCCATCAAGTTAATTATTTCCATCGACACTAAATTAACTTGGCTCTAGAGCAGTTAAAGCTAGTCTTTCTTTAGCTGCTCACTATAAAAAATCTAATATAAATAATAAAATTTATTAAATTCATGTATTTATAATAATTCAACCCTCCTAATAGCTCACTTAACATACTTTTTAGGTATCTAAACATACTTAACAAGTAATGGAATTTTACATATAAAAAGAAAATAATAATTCAACAATCTAGTCAGCATTACTATTTCCGTTTGTGTTAAGTCACCTTCTTCAAGGCCCCTTACCAAACCAAATTCAATCATTTCTAGCCGTTTCATAATTCATTTCAAATGGGGACGTATCAAAAATTTTGAGGATGAATAGAAGCTAGAGATCAATTTCTTTAAAGCGTTTTATACATAAGGATTAAGTGTATGAACCAAAGTAATATCGCTGTTGAAAGGACACAAAAGAAAACCAACGCATATGCATGGTATGTGGTCATACTTTGTATGTTGGCCTATATTTTTTCATTTATTGATCGTCAAATTCTGGCGTTGATGATTGAACCCATCAAAGCAGACCTTCAACTTTCAGATACTCAATTTAGCTTGTTACATGGCCTTGCCTTTTCACTATTCTACGCTGTGATGGGCTTACCATTAGCCTATATTGCCGACCGTTTTTCCCGACCAAAACTGATTTCAATCGGGATTATTGTCTGGAGCTTAGCAACAGCAACTTGCGGTTTAAGTAAAAACTTTATTCAACTATTCCTAAGCCGTATGGCTGTGGGCGTTGGTGAAGCAGCTTTATCTCCAGCGGCCTATTCAATGTTTAGTGACATGTTTAGTAAAGACAAACTAGGCCGCGCGGTCGGGATCTATTCAATTGGTGCTTTCTTAGGTGGAGGTATCGCCTTTTTAGTTGGCGGTTATGTGATTAACCTGCTTAAAGGCGTGACACTCATTGAAGTTCCTTTATTAGGTGCACTCAAGGCATGGCAAATTGCCTTTTTAGTGGTGGGGTTACCCGGTATTATTATTGGTTTGCTATTTATTTTGACAGTTAAAGATCCTGCACGTAAAGGACAGCAGCTCAACCAAAGCGGACAAGTTGACCAAGTTAAATTCACGCAGTGCCTTCAGTTTATCAAGAAACATGCAAAAACATTTGCTTGTCACTATTTAGGTTTTACCTTTTATGCAATGGCACTCTACAGTCTGACTAGTTGGACACCAGCATTTTATATTCGTAAGTTTCAACTCGCGCCGACTGAAACAGGCTATATGCTCGGCACTATATTGCTAGTTGCAAATACTTTAGGCGTGTTTTGTGCAGGATGGCTAAACGACTGGTTTATTAAAAAAGGACGCCAAGATGGACCGATGTTCACGGGTGTGATTGGTATTGTTGGCCTGATTATTCCAATTGCATTTTTTACCCAAACAGATCAACTCTGGCTTTCAGTAACTTTGCTCATTCCTGCAATGTTCTTTGCCTCCTTCCCACTTGTGATTTCGGCAACAGCATTGCAAATGTTAGCACCCAACCAATTTAGAGCACGCCTTTCTGCCCTATTCCTTTTGGTAAGTAACTTAATTGGACTAGGTGTTGGTACAACATTAGTGGCAATTATTACAGATAAGGTTTTTGGCAATCCATTAATGGTGGGTTCTTCTTTATCTATTGTGGGTGGTTTGTCCTGTGTACTGGCTTTGGCTCTACTTTTCAAAGGCTGTAAATCCTTTAGTGAAAGCATGAAGCTTGAAAAATTACGTTAATTGAAGCAACAGCCACTTATAAAAACAGGAGTTCCCTTTAAACAATTTAGGGAACACCACACCAATATTTCACAATACGTAATGCCGAGGACTGGCATATATCTTGGAAATGGATTATGGAATTATTTCACCGCTTTAAACCACACACTTTAGCTTTTGCCACTTTATTTATTATGTGCAGCAGTTCTTGGGCTGCAAATCCAAATCAGCAAACTGAAGATGAGTGGAAATTCACTTTAAAAAATGCCTATATCAATCGTGATTTTGATAATGACGCCCTTAAAGATACCGGTAGTTGGTCTCAGGCAGCATCTTTATTTTATAAATCGAAAATGCATGACACTCCACTAGTCATAGCAGATAAACCTATTACGATTGGAGCTGACGCTTCCGTTCAATACGCCGTACGTTTGAGTTCAGACAAACATGTCGCAGATACTGTTTTGCCTTTTAATAAAGAAACGCAATCTCAAGCATCTGATTATCTAAAATACGGCGCGACTTTAAAACTAGGTTATGACAAAACACTTTTAAGTGTCGGTGAACTCTGGCTAGATTTACCTGTAACGGCTGTTGATGCTAGCCGCCAGTTACTCACCTCTTATTGGGGAACCAATCTTAAATCACAACTTTCAGATCAACTTTATGCCGAAATTGGCCGAGTGGAAAAAGTCTCGCCACGAAATGAAGAAGATTTTAAAAAGTTTTCGTTCACAGCAAATGGAATTACCAAAGAATCTGATGGCTTAAATTATATTGACCTGCGCTATCAATTTACGCCGTCTTTGAAGGGCGAATATTATTTTGGTAATTTAGAAGATCTCTACAATAAACACTATGTAGGGCTTGAGCATACGTGGAAACAACCAACTTTTGCCCTGACTTCCAAATTTAAATATTTTAATGCGAAAGATGATGGCAATACCTTTGATATTGATGCTCAGAACATTGGTTTACTTGAAACCGTCAAAGTAAAAAACCATACCTTTGGTTTGGGTTACCAACAAATTATTGGAGAGTCGGCTTACCCTCTACCAGATGGTTTCTTGCCAGAAACCTATTTCATTAACTGGAATGCTACAGGTTTCTTTAAAGAAGATGAAAAGTCTTACCATGTCATGTATGGCTATGACTTTAAAGATTACATTCCCGGCTTAAACGCAATGGTGAAATATGTTTATGGTCATGACTTTAAAGCAGCTAATGGTGAGAAAAACCACGAAACTGAGTCCAATGTCATTCTGAACTATGCATTTCAGCAGCCGCTCTTAAAAGGCTTTGCCCTGCAATATATTCGTATTGACTACAACGTTAAACACGGCAATGACTTTGGCGAAGACCGTTTATTCGTCAATTACACCAAAAAATTCTAAATAAAAATTACCCCCTAAAATTTAGGGGGTAATTTTTATCCTAATTTATTAACCAATCTCAAAGGTAAAACCTTCATGGCAATACTCATTGGTAGCCATGGCCATTGTGGTACATACGCTTTTACAGGTTGTTTTTCAATTGCTTTGACTAAAGCTTTACATCCTGTTTTTGCGTCAACTTCAAAAGGTAAATGTTTAGCACCTTCATTCATTTCAGTTCGGATGTAACCTGGGAAAATGGTTGAGACTTTAATTGGAGTATCTAGTAATTCAGCGCGAATACCCTCGGCCAAGTGAGCAACTGCAGCTTTACTCGCCGCATAGGTCGATAAATGTTTTGGTAATCCGCGCATCGCACTCATAGACGACATGACCACCAAATGACCTGCATTTTGCGCTCTAAAAATTTCAATCGCTGCCTCACACTGTGCTAAAGCAGAGATAAAATTTGTTTCGGCCGTGGCTCTATTAATTTCAAAATTACCTTTACCAATACGACGGCCATTTCCAACTCCCGCATTTACAATAATACGGTCTAAATAGCCAAATTCTTGTTTAAAGGCGCGAAATACTTCAAAAACCTGATCATAATTGGTAACGTCCAGACTTTTCGCAATTACCTTAATACCGTACTCATTTTCTAGTTCGGTTTTTAAAGTCTCTAATCGGTCTAAACGGCGTGCACAAATCGCCAAGTTATAACCTTTTGCTGCAAATTCATGCGCCATACCTGCGCCTAAACCAGAACTTGCACCTGTAATTAAAATTGTCTTCGCCATGCTTTTATCCTTATTTTAAATCCATGTCAGTAAATCTGGACGCTCAGCTTTTATAAAATGATGTTCATTTAAACTTAAAACCTGAGCTTCATTTCCAACCAAACGTAAAGTCGTGAGGCTTGTATTGGCAATTGCCCAATTCAAAGCAAAAGTTCGATTAGGACTGAGTTCAAGCAGTTTTCCAATTGCTACAGAAATCACACCACCAGAGGTAAAAACAATTGCATAGCGAGGTTTGGTTTTTGCTAACTCATCACAAAGTTGCTGCAATGCTGTTTCAACTCTTTCTTTAAAGTGGGGCCATGACTCATCATACTCATGATGAAAATCACCATCTGTCCATCGTTCAATCGCACCTTCAAATATTTTGGCAAGATATGCGCGTGG
Source organism: Acinetobacter sp. AOR01_HL (assembly GCF_027855455.1). NCBI lineage: Bacteria > Pseudomonadati > Pseudomonadota > Gammaproteobacteria > Moraxellales > Moraxellaceae > Acinetobacter > Acinetobacter sp. AOR01_HL. Next base: position 23,450 of record NZ_JAKTIM010000017.1, read on the forward strand.
GTTATGCTCTTTTGCGACATCGGCTTTTAACAGTTCAGGCTGTTCAAAACGCGGTTCATAACGGGCAAAAACCTGTTGATGGTTAAACTCATTCCATAAATTATTATGATGAATTACCGCATCTGGAAAACATTCTTTTAGTGCAAGCTGTGCAGTTTGTTCATGGCGCTGCATAGTTCCAGCAACCACATAAGGTTGTTCTTTCAATATTTGCTTAAAATAACGACCTAACAAAGTCGCCTGAGCCTCACCATTTTCAGACAGCTCATCATAGTTACTTTTACCAAACGATGCCTGTCCGTGTCTTACCAGATAAATTGTGGTCATCTTCTTAAAATACCCTGTATTTTCTGTAGAGATTGCTGAGCAAATTCAGATTCTTGCAATTTTTGCTGTGCGATAAGTTTTAAAGCTCTGATATGTAGCGCATGGATCACTATCCAGAAATCTTTAAAAGCAGGGTTTCGGGTTTGTTTATGGTAATAACGGTAATAGATTTGCTGGGCGATTACTGCTAAACGGAATACACCGAAGACTTCATAAAAAGTCCAGTTTTGGGGCTCCAGACCAGTTTTTTGCAAATAATAGTTAACAACTTGTTTGCGAGAGAACATTCCCTTTAAGTGAGTAGGCTGACGACGTGTCGATCTAAAAATCATATTATCCGTGGGCTCAACCCAATAGGCCAAAGCACTACCTAAATCCATTAAAGGATCACCCAAAGTCGCCATTTCCCAATCCAGCACCCCAATCACTTCAGTTGGATGTTCTGGATCTAAAATCACGTTATCAAAACGCCAATCATTGTGAATAATACAAGTTGTAGAATCTTGAGGGATATTATCGTTTAGCCATTTTCGGACATATTTAAATGAAGGAACGTTGATTGTACGGACTTTTTCATAGCGTTTATCCCAACCTTCAACTTGTCTACGGCAATATCCTGTACCTTTACCTAGTTCAGCTAAAGGCGTGTTCTCATAAGGAACTTGATGTAACTCAATCAATTTATCAATAACGTTTACACAAAGCTCATGAACATCTTCTTCAGTAAAGCCAAGCTCAGGCGGTAATTTTGCACGAGGAATAATTCCTTCAATGCGTTCCATGACATAAAAATCACAGCCAATAACGGTTTCATCCTGACAAAGCGCTACCATTTTAGGAAGAACTGGATAATAAGGGGCAAGGTTTTTCTGCACCGTATACTCACGGGCCATATCGTGAGCAGACTTGGCTTTTGTTCCTTTTGGAGGGCGCCGTAAAATTAAATCCGTATTTTCATACTTTAAACGATAAGTCCAATTCGACGCCCCGCCCGTATATTGAGTAACGACTGCTGGACCAACTAGCTCAACACCGTGGTTTTTTAACCAGTTTTCAACTGCCCCAATATCAAGTTCTTCACCATCACGTACTTCACCGCCTACATCAATTACCGACATATTCACTTCCTTTAAACTTATACTTTCTTATGACGACCATAACCACGTTTGGCCAACTCTAATTTGGCAATCATGCCTTTATGTACTTCATCTGGACCATCAGCTAAACGTAAACTGCGTGCTTGGGCAAAGAAACCTGTTAATGGCGTATCTCTTGAAACGCCCGCACCGCCATGTAGCTGAATCGCCATGTCGACTACTTTTTCTAAAACGCTCGGAGCCACGACTTTAATTGCAGATATTTCTGTTAAAGCGGCCATGTTTCCTAAAGTATCCATTTTATAAGCGGCATACAAGGTTAAAAGTCTAGCTTGATCTATGGCTACTCGCGCATCGGCTACACGCTCTAGGTTTCCGCCGAGTTTTAAAATTTCTTTGCCAAACGCGGTTCTAGACATGCCTCTATCAATCATAAGCTCTAGTGCTTTTTCAGCAGCTCCGATACAGCGCATGCAATGGTGAATACGCCCCGGCCCTAAACGACCTTGTGCAATTTCAAAACCTTGACCCGCTCCACCAATAAAGTTTTCAATAGGCACTCGAACATCATTAAAGTGAACCTCACCATGTCCATGCGGCGCATCGTAGTCACCAAACACAGGTAACATACGTTGAATTTCGACACCCGCCGTATCAATCGGTACTAAAACCATAGAGTGTTGATGATGGCGGTCTTTAGTTTCATCTGGAGTATGGGCCATAAAAATAATGACTTTAGCATTTGGGTCACCTAAACCAGACGACCACCATTTTTTGCCATTTAAAACAATTTCATTACCGTCAATGAGTGCGGTCGCTTGCATATTGGTGGCATCACTTGATGCAACATCTGGTTCAGTCATGCAAAAAACAGAGCGAATTTTTCCATCCAATAAAGGCTCTAACCATTGTTGTTTTTGCTGTTCACTGCCATAGCGCCATAACACTTCCATATTTCCCGTATCTGGTGCATTACAGTTAAAAACCGTGGGCGCCAATAAACTACGACCAGTTAGTTCAGCAATATGCGCATATTCTTGAACTGATAACCCTGCACCTAGCTTTTCATCGGGTAAAAACATATTCCAAAGACCAGCTTGTTTAGCTTTAGATTTTAGAGTTTCTAAAAGCTCGGGCCACTGCCATTTTTTCCAGTTTCCATCTGGATTTAACTCATGAACTTCTTCCCAAAATTTTGCTTCGACAGGTTCTATTTTTTCTAAAATAAATTTTTTAGTTCGCTCAGTAAAATCTTGAGCTTTCTTGGAGAGTTCAAACATTCTTTTTCCTTTACATCATTATCTAGTCTTTACATCAACATAACTTGAAACTTAATATGAATGAAATGATTTTATTAAATAATGCATCATGAATAATATTCATAACCTACATGGCCTAGACTTAAGTTTTTTTCACCGAATTGATATCAATTTATATCCGCTTTTTATCGCGATTTATGAGCAAAAAAGTATTTCAAATGCGGCAAGTAGTCTCAATATTACGCAGTCAGCAGCAAGTCATGCTTTGCAGCGTTTACGCCAGCAACTTGAAGATGATGTATTTATACGTGTAGGCAATAAAATGTCTGCAACGCCTTTTGCAGAACAGATTTATCCAACTGTTAAGCAAGCACTTTTAACCATTCAAAATATTAGCCAACAGAAACATGTGTTCGACCCAACCAGTTTAAAAAGCTTAAAAATCGCCGTGCATGATGAAATTGAGCCGATTATTCTTCCAAGACTGGCTCAACACTTTCAAAATCTTAATTTAGATTTGCAGTTTGTCAGTATGAAACTCGATCGAAAACATATTATGGCGGACTTGGCAACACAGCAGCTCGATTTCGTGATTGACCTAGAACAATACTTGTCTCCAAAAATTACCTTTGATCTTCTGGTCACAGATGAGTTCGTTATTTGCAGCCAACTTAAAGAAGTCGATTTAGCTCGTTATATTAGTGGTCGGCACATTGGTGTTTCATCACGCCGTACAGGCGCTTTACTTGAAGATATTTATTTAAACCAACACCAAAAAATTTCAAGAAATGTATTTATGCGCTGTCAAAACTATTCAACGGCATTACAAGTTTTGGGAGCCCAAGCCGACGCAATACTCACCATGCCCCGTATGATTTTGCAGCATTTATCTTATAGCCCTGAGATTCGGTTACATTCTCTACCTTTTGAGATGACCAATATTAAAATGGGTATGTTTTGGCACGAAGATTTAAGGGATAATTTAAGGCATCAATTTTTGCGACATGAAATTATTAAACTTTTTCAGTAAAGCAAATTGATCTCCTAAGCTTCTATCGTACAAGGACCAGTAATGAGTAAAGATGAACGGATAATCCAGAATCAGGACAACAAAAAAACGATTCGTCATGAAGATTACATTGCTGGCATCGGTAAAGGCATGGCGATTTTAGATAGCTTTAGTAGTAATCAACATCGTTTAAACATTTCTATGGCTGCCGAAAAAACTGGGCTTACCCGAGCTGCAGCAAGACGCCATTTATTAACTTTAGAATATTTAGGATATCTTGAGTCAGATGGTCACTATTACTATTTAACCCCAAAAGTTCTTAAATTTTCAGGAGCTTATTTAGGTGCAGCTCAGCTTCCGAAAGTGTCTCAACCTTTATTAAATCTTCTAACTAACCAAACCTCTCTCATTTATTCTGTGATGGTACTTGATGGTTATGAAGCCATTACCATTGCCCGTAGTGCCGCGCATCAACAAACCGACCGCGTAAATCCATATGGTTTGCATTTGGGTAACCGCTTACCTGCTCATGCAACCTCGGCGGGTAAAATTTTACTGGCACATTTAAGCCAAGAAGAACAATTGGACTGGCTCCAAAAATATCCACTTCAGCGTTTAACTAAATATACGCATGTCGAAAATGATAAATTTTTAGAGTTACTAAAAGAAATCCGAGAACAAGATTGGTGTTATTCACGTGAAGAGCATGAATTAGGTGTCCATGCGCTCGCCGTACCGATTTATGGACAAGACTTTAAAGTGGTTGCTGCTTTAAATATTGTTTCTCCAACCATGAGAACAACTGAAGAATATTTAATTCAACATATTTTGCCGCTATTGCAAGAGACTGCGCGGGATTTAAGACAAGTTCTTTAAATCTTACTTAGGCTATTTCCATAAGATTAATTTTATTTTTGCTTAGGCTATTTGAATAAATAAAATGGTTGAAATGTATGCTTAGGCTATTTTTAAAAGTAATTAAATGGGATTTTTAAATAACGGATGCCATTCGCTTCAGGTTCCGGAAAATTTCCACCGTTCATGTTAATTTGAATTGAAGGCAGTATTAATTTTGGCATTGCCAAAGTAGCATCTCTTTCTTGACGCATTTTTATGAATGATTCTTTGGAAACTCGTCGATTTAAATGGATATTGCTTTGTTTTTGAGTTTTTATATCTGTTTGACAGATATATTCGTCACGGCCTTCAGGCTTATAGTCATGGCATAGAAACATACGCATATCGTCAGGAAGTGTATAAAGCTTTTGTACCGAATCATAAAGTGCAGCAGCACTTCCTTTAGGAAAGTCGCATCTAGCCGAACCATAATCAGGCATAAATAAAGTATCACCTACAAAAACGGCATCAGCAATCACATAGCTTAAGCAAGCTGGCGTATGCCCTGGTGTAGGAATGTTATAGGCATCTATCTCCCCTATTTTGAAATGTTCATAATCTTCAAATAAATAATCAAAAGGCTGATTTTCATTAAATTTCTTAAAATCAAAATTATAGATAGCCGAAAATGTTTCTTGCACTACCGAGATTTTTTGACTAATCGCAATTGTACCGCCCAATTTAGATTTTAAATATTGGGCAGCAGTCATATGGTCCGCATGTACATGGGTTTCTAAAATCCATTGGACTTTGAAATTTTGCGCCAAGACATAATCGACAATCAGATCAGCATTAGTCGTTTTTGTAGTGGCCGAAGCAGCATCATAGTCAAGCACACTATCAATAATTGCGCATTGACGAGTCGCTAAATCTGCAACAACATAGCTAAAAGTATTGGTATTTTCATCAAAAAAATCTTTCACTAGAGGTTGTTGCATAGCTTTAATTTCCTTTATTTAAAATTCGGAAAATACACATTCCTACTAACATAGCCACAATAAAATAAAGCGCTTCAAAATGTCCTAATCCAATGAGAGTTAAAGCGGGCGCTGGACATATGCCTGCTATTCCCCAGCCTATACCGAAAATAAAAGCACCTACAATTAACCTTTGGTCAATCTGTGTATTTGTTGGTAATTGAATTTGTTCATTAAAAATGGTTTTTGGTTTTTTAATAGCCCTTTGAAACGGAATAAATGCCACAGCAATAGCACCTAGCATCACAAACATTAAGCTAATATCCCATTGTCCAAAAATATCTAGAAACCCTAAAACCTTTGCAGGGTTAGACATACCAGAAATCATTAACCCCAATGAAAACAAACCACCAAATATAAAAGCAAAGATATTTTTCATAAGATTACCCCAGCACATGGCGAATGATATAAACAGTCAGCATGCCAGCAAACATAAAAACTGCGGTCGCTATTATTGAGCGTTTTGATAGCCTGCTCATTCCACAAATGCCATGCCCACTTGTACAGCCTGATCCAAGTCGTGTACCAAAACCAATAAGTATCCCTGCCAGAATAAGTACAAATGAATTGGCTTTAATTTCGATTTCAGGCTGATAAAAGTAACCATATATGAAAGGTGTAATCACGAGTCCTGCAATGAACCAGAATGCAGAACTTTTAAATATATCTCTAGATGGGCTAATGAATTGAGCAAGCAAACCACTAATTCCAGCTATACGACCATTTATATATAAATACCCAACTGTTGCGATACCGAGTAATAAACCACCCACAAAGGCATAGATAATACTTGACATATAAGCACTCTTAACAATATATGTTTTTATAATCTGTATTATACGCTGATTCTTTTAGAAATACTTAATATAAAACTTTTGAGTTTATAATTCTTCTTAAAAAGAAAAAGCCCCAAGATTTTGGGGCTTTTATCATTAAATTAGATCTTTAATGCCTAATTGTTCAGGTAACTTTTCCATAACTTTATTTAATCTATTATTTGCTGGAGAGATACAACCTGTGTAATGGCTTAATTTTGTTTCTGTACCATTTGGTTGAATCCAGGTGATATAATAGCTAGGCATATCGGTCGCAGTTTGCTGACAACCTGCAGTTTTAGATTGGGTTCCTGTTTGCGGACGATAAGTTTTTAATTCATCAGCAAGTTTTTGATAATCTTTTACGCTACCTTGAATTTCTTTAACGCCAATTGCTTTTGTATATTGCTTACCTTCAAAACGAATTAAACCTGTAGGTGTTACTTCTACTGAGTAAATTGGGCATGCGCCGAAACATGGACTAGAAGCATAACGAATGGTTTCTTGTGTATTAGGTGCTTGTTGAACAGAAGCACAACCCATTAAAGCCAAACCGGATAAAGTTGCAAGAACTAAAAATCTCATTACATCACCTATTATTATCAAGTGGCATTAATCTAACAAATCATATGCAAATTGTCATTAAAGACTCATTTTTCATAGTATTATTTACTATTACTTAGGCTATTTTTAGTTATCAAGAAAATTAAAATATAAAGCACATAAAAAAAGGCCCATCGTTAGATGAGCCTTAAGCCAACTAAAGCTTAAATTCCTGAAATACAAATTATTACTGGGTAGTAATAACCTGCGCCGACCATTCTATCTTAATGCAATACATTATTTAAATATAATATAAGTATATATTTACGCTCGTTTTTCCAACAAAAAAAACCTGTTTTTTAGAGTTAAAAACTCAATAATGTTTATTTTTAATTAAAATTCACAACTTTAAGTTAAACAAAACTTAATAAATTTTGAAATTTTATTTATAGGTAAAACATTATAAAAAAATGCTTAATAGTTCGGCTATATCTAGTGTTCAGGATGAATCAATTATAGGAATATTTTAAGTTTAGCAATAACTTCAAGCACTTTTTTACTATTTGGTAAAGCTATCTCACTAAAATTACAGAATTTACACAAACACTCTAATAGAAAAAAGATATTAAAAAATAAGGGCAAAAGAAAATTTATCCTTTTACCCTCTTTCATTATTTCTCTAAACTATATGCGATCACATAATCACCATGGTCTGGAGACTGTCGTGCACCACCCGCAGTAACCACTACATATTGTTTACCTGTTTTAGGTGAAACATAGCTGATTGGTGTACCTTGACTACCTACTGGCATACGTGACTTCCACAGCTCTTTACCTGTAGATGAATCAAAAGCACGCAAGTAATAATCTTGAGTTGCAGCAAAGAAGACTAAGCCACCTTGAGTTGCCATTGGCCCACCAATAGTTGGCATACCAATTGGGGCTTTCAAGCCCATCTTAATACCAAGTGGTCCAGTGTCCTCAACTGTACCAAGTGGTACTTGCCATGCAACCTGACGAGTTTTCATGTCAATTGCTGTCATGGTACCAAACGGTGGTTTTTGACAAGGAATACTTAAAGCGGACATAAAGCGGTTTTTATTCACTTTATATGGTGTACCTTTCATTGGTACAGCACCCATACCTGTATTTACTTTTTCGCCACCACTCGCCTGAATCTTAATATCTTCAGGTGTTTGTTTAATGAGTTGAACCCATAAACCAAGACGCATATCGTTTACGAACATGTAACGATGTGTCGGGTCAAAAGCAATACTACCCCAGTTCATGCCACCTAAAGAACCAGGGAAGCTTAATGAAACATCAGTACCCGGTGCAGTAAATAAACCTTCGTAACGCATTGACTTAAAGTTAATACGGCACATGAGCTGATCAAACGGCGTCGCACCCCACATATCTGACTCAGTTAAAGTCTGATTACCAATTTGAGGCATTTCAACAGAACGTGGTTGAGTTAAACTGTATTGCTCACCCGGAATATTTGCCGCTTTCACTGGCTGTTCAATTACTTTAGTCAGTGGTTTACCTGTTACGCGGTCAAGAACGAAGAATTGGCCTGATTTGGTTCCAATCACAACAGCTGGCTTAGTCGTACCATCTTTTAATGGAAAGTCGACTAGACTTGGTTGCATTGGTAAGTCAAAGTCCCATAAGTCATTATGAACAGTTTGATATACCCACTTTTCTTTACCCGTTGTCGCATCAAGTGCCAAAACAGAAGTATTGTATTTGTGATCTAACGGATTACGGTTCCCCCCCCAAATGTCGACAGATGAACTACCCATCGGTAGGAACACTGTATTCATTTGTGGATCATATGACATTGCAGCCCAAGAGTTTGCCGAACTACGTTTATAGGTTTCACCCGGTTTAAGAACATAGTTAGGATCTGGATTACGCGGGTCAAATGCCCAGCGAAGTTTACCCGTAATCACGTCATAACCACGTATTACACCACCCGGCATATCTGCTGCCACGTTGTCTGCAATACGGCTACCCACCACAATAGTTGTTCCGGCAATAGTTGGTGCAGAAGTCACTTCAAAACGTGGAGCCTTAGTCCCACCGCCTAAGCCTTCGAGTAGATCAACCGTTCCATTTACACCAAAGTCCGCACAGCGCTGACCATTATCTGCATTGACTGCAATTAAACGGCCATCTGGCGTATTGGTATATACACGACGTGGACAGGCTGTGTTGTTGGCAACAGTAGTGACTGGAGTTGCACCAGCTAAAGTTGGTTGCACCAGTGGTTTAGTTGAATCGAAGTATGCAACACCACGGCAACGTTCCCAAGCATCGGCTTTTGAGTTTACCTCAGCTTTCCAGATCTGTTTGCCCGAGTCGGCATCTATTGCAAAAATGTTGTTATGTGGCGTACATAAAAAGACTTTATTTCCAACTTGTAGCGGGGTCATTTGGTCTTCAGCACCATTACCACTACCCGTTGTAAAATCACCTGTTCTAAAGCGCCAAGCTTCTTTTAGTTTATGAACGTTATCTCGGTTAATTTGGTTGAGAGCAACAAAGCGACTACCACCCGCATCATTTCCATAATTTTCCCAATTCACCTGTTTTTTTGCAGGGTCAACTGGTACTAAAGGTAGCTTTTCACCTGAACTTGCGACCGTTGGATGCGGTTGGAACATTTGATAGAGCGCAATCAACATTCCCACAACAACTAAGCCACCTACGGCATAGGCTGAAGATGCCAAACTAGTTTGAAATTGGTAGCGTCGAATTGAAGGTAAGGTAAATAACAACGCAGCAAAAAGACCAGCAGGAAACATTAAGCGCGAGAATAACGGCCAAAATTCCCATCCAGCATCAATGAGTGACCAAATTACCGTACCAACAAAAACAGCCGCAAAAATCCAGACGCCCAGCGCTTTTTTTCGGAAAATACTAATTGCTGAAATGGTTATAAACAGTCCTGAGATAAGGAAATACCAAGAACCACCGAGAGATACTAGCTTTCCACCGCCCACGATATAAAAAATACCAGTAGCCAATAAAGCTAAACCTAAAATAAAACACCATATTTTGAATAAGATATGAAACTTAGAATCTGACTCAGACATAGATCCTACTCCACATATACTGAACCCGAATAGTTCAAGCATTTGGGCCAGTTAAACTATGTCTAACCAGCCATCAATATTATTAAAAATTAACTTTTACACTCAGGCCTGCCACCCAAGCATCATCGACTTCTTTCACACCAGCAGGTTGATGGATATATTGAATGTTTGGACGTAACATGACGGCCGGAGACCATTGATAGGTATAGTTCAACTCGACATTTAACTCGTCGTCTTGAATTGGAATATAGTCAGATGCAATCGGATCATAGCTATAGTATCCGCGGCTTTCGTTTGTCGCGATCTGTTTATCTTTAGCACGGTCATTGACTACATAATTGGCAATACCAAAACCAATCGAATCATTTGGACGGCTATCAAACGGTCCCTTATACCAAAGAGCAAGTTGTTGTGTACTTTGAACAAAAGTCGTTGCTTTATCATTTACAACGCCATTAAAACTTACATATAAACCGCGTTTCGGATCTTGGCCGGCATGGCTAAGTTGTTGCTGTGCATTAATCCAGAAGCTTTGTTTTCCGTCATGCACTTTACCCGCAGTTTTAATATCATTAGCTTCTGCGGTTGAGTACAGCGCGCCTACTTTATATTCACCTGGTAAACCATTAAAAGCAGCAAGTTTTGGTTTCCATGCAAGTTCAACTGGTATGGTAGCGCCCTTGACGTTATTCATATCCAGATTAAAACCATCACTGTTTGATTCGGTTTTAATATTGTCTGGATTGACCTCATACACACCAACACCTAAAGTCCACTCAGGTGCAAACTGATATTTAACGTTTGCAGCCCAAACACCGACTGGTGAGTTATACCAAATTGAACCAATTGATTTTCCTAACTGCCCACCGCAAAGCAATAAGTTCTGAAACTCACATTGAGAACTATTAAAGTCCTCTGACATTCCCATACGACCAAATTTGACCTGTACAGTATTATCAACAAAGCCCTTCTTCACCCATGCTTGGGATAAACGCCAAATTTTCCCGCGACCATAAATTTCTTGAGCATTGCCCAATTGGCTAGAACGTGGGTCTTTAATACGCTCAAGAGTTAATGCATTACCGTCACGTTTAGTCACGACTAGGCTCGCTGTTGTATCTTTCCAACCAGCAATTTTTTCTAAATCGAAGTTGGCACCTAAAGAAAGTTGTGCGGCATTTTCAAAAGTATTGCTGTCGTTATAACCACCCTCTAAATTGGTGGCGCTTTGGCTCATAATTGAAGCAGTAAATTTATAGCCCTGTTGCTCTAATTGTTGGCGTTTTCCATTCCAGTCGCCTAGCAACCATTGACGGTCTTGTGACCACGGCTCATTTGCAAGTGCAAATTGGCTGCCCAATACAGCAATTGTTAGCACACTCAATTTCATTACATTTGGCATTTCAAGTCCCTTTTGTCTTTTCTGAAATGCGCCCCTGTTTTGAGGCGCTTTATTTTTTGTTATTTAACTTGCACAAACCCGAGTTCAGATGTAGCACCAAAGCGATCAGTCACATTTGCTGTAATTGAGGCAACTTTGACTGTTGGTTTCCAATTGGCTTTTGCTTTACCTTCGGTATCTGTAGCTACTGTTATTGTTCCTAAATATTGCTCAGCTTCTTGTGATACTGTATTTTGGTTGCCAAAAAACTCAACTTGATAGCGTTGATTTGGTAAACCATTAACTTCTACTGTAACTGAACCTTTATTCGCTGTTAACTTAGGAGCTTTAATACCCTGATTCGGCTGAGCATTACAGCCCTGTTGATTTGGCTGAGTACATGTCTTTTGAAGCTTAGATGGTTCAATCACCACACCACCACCACGAGAGCCAACAAACCCTTCATGCTCAAGTGCGGGTACTCCAAATACAATTGCCCCTAAACGCTGATCTGGTACACATGAACCACCTGCTTCACAACGTTTAATATCTTTACCATTGTCCCAAATCAGGTTTTTAGTTAATGTAATTCTTGCATTTGCATCTTTTTCAGAGCGGATGGCTACACCAATACGGTTACCATGTACTTTATTGCTATCAAGAATGTTGCCATCACCCGTCATATTGAAACCAATCGAGTTATTGGTCATTTCGTTGTAGGCGATATAGTTACGTTTGCCCCAGTTAATCTGTAAACCATCTGAATAGTTTTCGAATTTATTACCAACTACGGCATTGTCATTACCCCACAAAATTTCAATACCTTGTGATGGTTCAGGATTTGCTTTTGTTGAAACAAAATGGTTATTCGCAATTAAGTTAAATGCTGCACCACGTGTCAGTTCTAAGCCATCACCATTGTCTTGGAAAATGTTGTCTAAAACTTTGTTGTTATTAGTCGTAGTTGCGGTTGGGTTACCTTTACCATCATCACCCGTCAACATAACACCTGCACCACCATAGTTATTACTAATACGGTTGTGTTGAATCAGGTTATTGCTCGAGCGGTTAATCAATACCCCAATACAGAAGCGATGAATGTCTAAACCTTTTAAAGTGACATTGTTGACGTCACGCAATACCAACCCCGGTAAAGTCATAGTACGTACATTGGTGCCGTACTGCTCAGGGTTTGCACCTGGACAAGCTTTTGCACCTTCGCCTTTAATATAGTTTGAACCATCAATTGCGATGTATTCGCCAGTTTTATCCCACTGAGTACCAATGATTTTGACGGGTGCTTTAATTTCAGGAAGTGCACTATTTAATTTAATCGCATAAGGTGCTTTGCCTACTGCTTGAATCAAGATATCGCTAGCTTCGCTTGGGTTTGCATTGGCTTGTTCAATTGCCCAGCGTAAAGAGCCTTTATTGCTATCATCTTGATAACGGTCAACCACATAAGTTTGAGCCGCAGCTATGCCTGAAACCATCAAACCTAATGCAAGAGTAGTTAAACGTAATGTATTCATTTCATCATATCCTTATGATTTATGGGTTTGTTGGTTGAACTGTTTGTAAAATCTGTTTGAGCTTAGTCACATCAATTTGACCCGGTGCAGAAGCCTGACCAATCATGCCAAAGCTATAACTTCCGCCCATATTGGCAGTCGCAACACGGGAAATCGTACCTAATTGCCCCATCGACATCGTCAATAATGGTTTAGTGGTTTGCTGGCTTACTTTTAAAGTTGCGTTCATTAAAGTGAAGACATCTTGTTTAGATTTAGGCATTACAGCAATTTTGAGAATATCTGCGCCCATTTGATCTTGTTTTAACAAGCGTTTTTCTATTTCATCTTGGCTTGGTGTTTTTTGAAAGTCATGATTAGACATGACCACAAGCACTTTCTTTTGATGTGCTTTTTGAACAATTTCTGAGACTACTTTTTGATCACGGAACATTTCAACATCTAACCAGTCCATGAAAGGATTCTTTAAATAAGCCTGATAAGTCTTACCATAATCAGCATCACTAATTTCAAGCTGGCCCCCTTCGTTTTTGGTACGAATAGTGGCAATCATTGGCTTATTGCCTAAAATCTTTTTCAGCTCATGACCTAAGGCAATGACTTGTTTTGTATCGCTGGCAAAGCTTAATAAATCGATACGGAACTCTGCTAAATCAACATCTGCTGTATTTGCAATGACTTGAGCTTGTGCCAATGCTTGTTCTTTAGTTTTTGCGGTAATCGGAACAATCGTTTTAACGGCTGTGGCAGCAGTCTGTGTTTGAGCATTTAAAGTAACCGGCTCAGCATTTGCCTGTGCTGCAAAAAATGGGAGTGCAAGCAAACTTAGGCTTAATAATGTTTTCATGTTCATAGGTTCATCCTTAAAAAGGCTACACGCATCCTTGAATAATCAGGTGTAGCCTTAGGTGTTTCTTAAATATCAAAAAATACAGTTTCGTCATCGCCTTGAATACGAATATCAAAGCGGTAAACAACTTCACCATTTTCTTCAAAACGTTTTGCAATAAGAGTTTGGCGACGTGGTGCCCATTCAATGCTATTTAGAATTGGATCGTTAGCATTTGCCTCTGCTTCATCTTCAAAATAAACACGTGTATGAAGACCCAAGTTAATACCGCGAGCGAAAATAACTAACGCAATATGTGGAGCTTGAGTTGAACCTTTACGGCCTGCTGTCGCACCTGGCTTAATTGTATTAAAGCTCCAAACGCCTGTTTCAAAATCGGCACCTGTACGGCCCCAGCCCTGAAATGCCGGATCAGCTTTTTGCTCACGCGTATCTGCCTGACTTGGATAAATACCGTTCGCATCAGCCTGCCAAATCTCAATGAGTACATCACGTAGCGGTAAACCTAATCCGTCAAACACTTGACCTTCAAGACGAATACGCTCACCCTTTGTCTGGTCTTGAACCAACTGGTTATTAAAGTTGTTTTCAAAAACTTCAATACCAGCCTGTTGTGGCAATAAGCCAATGTGAACGTAAGGACCACCTGTTTGAGATGGAGTTTCTTTTAATTCCTGAAAATTCCAGTTGTTCATGCTCGTGCTCCCGATTAAGTCAAATCATTTTCGAAGTAAGTCGCTCGACGTCCACGTAAAGTGATGTCAAAACGGTAACAACGGCTATCTGCTTCGATAAAGTTGTTTTTATCTTCTAGTGCAATCAAGGCACGACGTTGATCTTCAGACGGAATCGTTTTTAAGATCGGACAAGTATCAATGAGCGTATCGCCCTCAAAATAAAACTGCGAAATCAGGCGCTGAGCCCAACCATCAGCAATTAAAGAGAAATGAATATGTGCAGGACGCCATTCATTAATACGGTTACGCCATGGGTACGGACCCGGTTTAATGGTACGGAAAATATAAAAACCGTTTTCATCAGTTAAGGTACGACCACAACCACCAAAGTTAGGGTCCATTGCACCAATAAACTTATCGTTTGGATGGCGGTAACGACCAGAAGCATTGGCTTGCCATACTTCTAGAAGTGCATTTTTTACAGGACGACCAAATTGGTCACGAACATAGCCATGAACAATGACACGCTCACCAATTGGTAAACCATCTTTGGCATAGTTCAATATCAAATCGTTATCTTTTGGGCCAAACAGATTTGAAGAAAAATGCGGCGCAGTGACTTCTGTTAAAGTCTCATTAATTGAGATCAATGCATTTTTTGGCGAACGTAATACACTTGTTTTATAACCTGGCGTATACGCTGGTGGATGATCATCTGTATTACGTTGGGCGTAAGCACCCCAGCTATGTTGTGACATCTTTATCTCCTTAATCCTGTTCTTTCGCTGCAATTGGGTTTACTTCTATCCCCAACTCTTTAAAGACTTCTTCAGCCATATGCATTGCAGCGTTTGCAGCAGGTAAACCCGCATAGAGTGAACTGTGTAAGATCAGCTCTTTTAAATCTTCTTTAGTTACACCGTTGTTGAAACAAGCACGTAAATGCATGCGTAGTTCATCTTCGCGGCCCAGTGCCAATAAAATTGCGATAGTCACTAAACTACGGGTATGACGTGGTAAGCCTGGGCGAGACCACACTTCGCCCCATGCATAACGGCTAATAAAATTTTGGAAATCCTGGTTAAAGTCATTTAGGTTCTGCAAAGACCGACCAACATGTTTTTCACCCAAAACTTCAGTCCGTACCTCAATGCCTTGTTTATAGCGTTGTTCATCATTCATTGTGATAGACCTCTATTAAGTTGCATCGGTATGCGCAACAATTGATTTAATAAATACCGCAACAGCAGCAGCGGTCGCTGGAATGAGTAATAAACTAAGAATGGCGGTAAACGACCAATCATTACCGAGTAACACAGCTCCAATCCACGCACCAAATACCGCACCAAAACGCCCAATACCCGTCATCCAAGACACACCAGTTGCGCGGCACTGAGTTGGATAGAAGCGTGCACTTAACGCCGGCATCGAAGATTGCGCACCATTAATGGCGATACCCGCACAAAGTACCAATACTGCAAGTAAGGTTGAGTTGCCTAAGCTTTGACCGACAGCAATTGCAAATAGACCTGCGGCAAAGTAGAAAATGGCGATAACTCGGTTCGGGTTGAATTTGTCCATTGCCCAACCAATAAACAATGCACTCACCACACCACCGAACTGGAACAAACCGCCAATAAATGCAGCGCGCTCCATCGAAGCACCTGTTTCACGCATAAGTGTTGGTAACCAACTTGTTAGCAAGTAAACAACCACGAGTCCCATGAAGTAAGTCACCCAAAGCAAAACCGTACCTTTGGCATATGGCTTAGAAAACATAATTCCAAAGACATTTTTCTTTTGAACAACTTCTGTTTTTTCTTCAGGCACATGAAATGCTGTCGCATTTTGAATCTGTGCTGGTGCAATATGGTTTAAGATTTTGCGTACTTTTTCTGGATTCTTACCTTTCACAATTAAAAAGCGGTAAGACTCAGGTAACATCAAAATCACTAAAATCATTAAAATTAAAGGTGACCAGCCGCCGAGCAAAAATAAACTATGCCAACCGTAGGTCGGGATAAGCCAACTGCTAATAAAACCACCTGTAGCCATACCCAAGTTGTAGCCACAGAACATACATGTCACGAGTAATGAGCGAATGCGGGTTGGACAGTACTCAGAAAATAAAGTGGTCGCATTCGGCATAGCTGCGCCAAGCCCAATACCTGTCAAAAACCGTAAAACGACAAGACTATCCAAGTTGGTTGCATAAGCAGATGCCAAGGTGAACCCACCAAATACAAGCATCGAAAAGGCTAAAACAATTTTGCGGCCAAAGCGGTCAGCTGTCGGGCCAGAAACTAAAGCTCCAATAATCATTCCACCAAGTGCAGCACTCATCACTGGTCCTAACTGAGAGCGATCTACGCCCCAGTCCTGAGCCAATGCTGGAGCGATAAAACCCATTGCAGCTGTATCAATACCATCAGTAAAAATAATTAAGAAACAGATGATTGCGATCATCCATTGATATTTACTAAGTGGAGCATCATTAATCAGTGCTTGAGCATCGATGCTTTTGCTTGGTGTAGCGTAATCCTGAGACGCCATACTTGCCTCCTTAAGGCCAATTCCTTTTAAATTACTAAGCGATTAGATTTGCTGAATAAATCTAGTCAATTCCTGAGTAAATCTTTGTGGTTGCTCAATATTAGAAAGATGAGATGCTTCGAGTTTTGCAAGCTGACTGTTATTAATCGCCTTCTGCATAAATTCGGCATCTGCTACCGTCGTTACCGGATCTTCTGTTCCTGCAATCAGTAGCGTTGGAATTTGGATTTGTGCAATTTCATCTCTTAAATCGGCATACGCTAAAGCGCGACATGCATTGGCATAACCTTGTGCTGGTGTGTTTGCGAGACTTTGAATCGTCGTTTGTGCAACCACGTTATGTTGATAGTCGAAGTTTTCACTAAACCAGCGGGTATGCGTGGTTTTTACCAACTCAGCTAAACCATTCTGTTCCACAGAATCAGCACGACTTAACCAAGCCTCTGCCTGACCAATTTTGGCTGCCGAGTTCGCAACAGTAATACTTACAAAGCGCTCTGGATGATGAATACCCAACCAAAGCCCTGTAATTCCGCCCATTGATATGCCGCAAAAATGAGCTTTTTCAATATTCAAGGCATCTAAAATATCAACAACATCTTCAGCTAAGTTTTGCAATGTGGTGTCACTAATTACATCACTTTCGCCATGACCACGTGTGTCGTATGTAATGACATTAAAATGACTTTTAAGCTCATCTACTTGCGGCTGCCACATTCCATGGTCCGTTCCTAATGAATTAGAAAACACAAGCACAGGAGCATCTTTTAGACCATCTGTATAAACTGCTAACTGCTTTCCTTGACGATTGCTAATAGTCTGTTTCACTTTGACTCTCCTTGTGCTTCTTTCAAAACCGCATCAATCTGTTGCTGAATATTGCCTAAATAGTTTTCTGGTTTGAAAATATTCCTTATCTCATCTTGGCTAAACTGGCCTTTCACTTCGTCTAATTGGCTAACAACATCAAACAAATGCTGGTTTTGTGCTACCGCTGTTTTACATGCAGCTTCAACTAAATGATGAGCATTTAAACGACCAATTTTAGGAGCAAGTGCCATCATCACAGCTTCTGCCATAATCAACCCGTTGGTACACTCAAGGTTCTGTTGCATATGTTCAGCATTCACTTCGAAACCTTGTAAAACTTCATCAGTACGAGTTAATGCTCCAGCACAAAGCTGAAAGATTTCTGGAACTGCTAACCACTCTGCATGCCATGCACCTAAGCTACGTTCATGTTCCTGTACCATGCTTTGATAAATGCTAGACATCAGTGCTGGTACACGATTCGCCGCGGCCAATACGGATGCTGCCGCAACTGGATTACGCTTATGCGGCATGGTCGATGAACCACCACGACCCTTTGCGGTTGGCTCAAACAACTCTGCAATTTCAGTTTGCATCATGAGTGACCAATCCCGTGCCATCTTGCCCGTATTCCCGACAATCATGCCAAGCACACTTGCAATTTCTACAATACGGTCACGCTCACCATGCCATGTACTTGTTGGTACTGTCAGATTCAGTTGCTCCGCAAATGCACTGACCACAAGCGAACCTTGGTCTTGCAATGAAGCCAACGAACCCACAGCACCGCCTAACTGAGCAGTGAGCACACGTGATTTCATAGCTTGTATACGCTCTAAATCACGTTTAAATGCAGAAGCCCAACGAGCAAGTTTATGTCCCAAGGTAATTGGTAAAGCTTGCTGTAACCATGTACGCCCAATCATGACTTGATGGCGATATTGCTTAGCTTGTTCTAACGCAGTGCTGTAGCACTGTTGAAGTTGAGCTTCAATAATGTTCAACGCATCACGACATTGCAAAATACAAGCTGTGTCTAAAATATCCTGACTGGTTGCGCCCCAATGCACATAACGTGAAGCATCTTCATCAATATCTTTAACAATTGCCGTAAGCTGTTTTACAAATGGAATTGCAATATTTCCAGCTAAGCCAGTTGCTACCGCCAAAGCGGAAAAATCAAACTTGTCTAGTGCATGCTCAGCTACTTGGGCAATGGTATTAGCCGCATTTTGAGGAATCACGCCAACTTGTGCCTGTGCTTGCGCTAACGCAACTTCAACCTGAATCATGTAAGTGACTAAAGATGAGTCACTAAAGATGTCAGTGACGTCTTTTTGGTAAAACAAGCTGGCATATAACTGGCTCATGACTAGACTCTCTCAATAATCAATGCGATGCCTTGACCTACACCAATACACATTGAACACAAGGCATAACGACCACCTGTTTGTTCAAGCTGGTTTAAAGCTGTAGTGACTAAGCGTGCACCTGATGCCCCAAGCGGATGACCTAAAGCAATGGCACCACCGTTTGGATTCACCTTGTCAGAATCATCTGGCAAACCTAAATCACGGGTTACTGCTAAAGCCTGTGCAGCAAAGGCTTCATTCAGCTCAATCACATCCATCTGCTCTAAA
Organism: Acinetobacter sp. AOR01_HL; assembly: GCF_027855455.1. NCBI lineage: Bacteria > Pseudomonadati > Pseudomonadota > Gammaproteobacteria > Moraxellales > Moraxellaceae > Acinetobacter > Acinetobacter sp. AOR01_HL. Next base: position 42,918 of record NZ_JAKTIM010000017.1, read on the forward strand.
GTCAGGTTGGCTTGTTTAAGTAATTTTTTAATCGCTGGTGCCGGAGCAAAACCCATAATGCGTGGTTCTACACCTACGGCTGTTGAAGCAATGATCTTGGCACGCGGTTTTAAGTTGTAAGCCTGAACTGCATCATCAGAAGCTATCAGCAGAGCCGCTGCACCATCATTAATGCCTGAAGCATTCCCCGCAGTGACCGTACCCTCTGCTTTAACTACAGGTTTAAGTTTGCTTAAACCTTCAAGGGTGGTTGATGCACGTGGATGCTCATCGGTATCAATCACCACAGCATCGCCCTTACGCTGAGGGATTTCAACTGCCACGATTTCTTTAGAAAAAAAGCCTTTGGCTTGCGCGCTTGCGGTGCGTTGTTGGCTCACCAAGGCAAACTGGTCCTGATCTGCACGATTCACGTTGAACTGTTCAGCGACGTTTTCGGCAGTCTGGGGCATGGTGTCTACACCATACAATTCTTTAAGTTTAGGGTTAATGAAACGCCAGCCCATGGTGGTGTCTTCAATCTTCTGGCTACGGCCAAAAGCACTGTCAGACTTACCCATTACATAAGGTGCACGGCTCATGCTTTCCACACCGCCAGCAATCACCAAGTTCGCTTCACCTGCTTTAATGGCACGGGCAGCAATGGCAATGGCATCGAGTGATGAACCGCATAAACGGTTAATGGTGGTTGCCGGTACTTGATACGGTAAACCTGCAAGCAGTGCTGACATACGGCCCACGTTACGGTTGTCTTCACCGGCTTGGTTGGCACAGCCATAGATCACATCATCGACCTGTTCCCAATCTACATTTGGGTTACGTTGCATGAGTGCTTTGATAGGCACAGCGCCAAGGTCATCGGCACGGACAGGTGCAAGGCCACCGGCATAACGGCCGAATGGAGTACGGATGGCATCGATGATATAAGCGTTTTTTAATGTCATTTCCCTACTTCCTTACCCTTGAGTCGCATCAATCAAAGTTGCACCGGTTAAAGCCTGTAACTCATCAAAGCTAAGACCTTCAACTTTCTCAATCACCTTTAAACCATCTTTGGTCACATCAATTACACACAGGTCAGTGTAAATACGGTCAACACAGTACTTACCCGTCACCGGATAGCTCAGCTCAGCGACAATCTTCGGCTCACCTTGTTTGGTGACGTGGTCTGTAGTGATAAATACTTGCTTGGCACCAACCGCCAAATCCATCGCACCACCTACGGCAGGAATCGCATCCGGTGCACCCGTGTGCCAGTTCGCCAAGTCACCATTGGCTGCCACCTGAAATGCACCAAGCACCGCAATATCAAGGTGACCACCACGCATCATTGCAAAGGAGTCTCCATGGTGGAAAAAGCTGCCGCCTTCAAGCATGGTCACAAACTCTTTACCCGCATTAATCAGTTCAGGGTCTTCTTCACCCGCAGCTGGCGGTGGGCCAAAAGCCAACAGGCCATTTTCAGAATGTAGAAAAACATCTTTGTCAGCAGGTAAGTAGCTGGCAATCTTGGTCGGTAAACCAATACCCAAGTTGACATAGGCACCATCTGGAATATCTTGTGCTACACGTTGTGCAATCTGGTCACGGCTGAGTTTCTGGTAGCTCATGTTATTTCTCCTTATTGCTTACTGTGCGGGCTGTACTTGTACAACATGCTGTACAAAGATACCTGGGGTAATGATATGTTCCGGATCTAATCCACCTAACTCAACCACTTCAGAAACTTGAGCAATGGTGACATCAGCAGCCATGGCCATGATCGGGCCAAAGTTACGTGCAGATTTACGGTAAACCAGATTGCCCCAGCGGTCGCCCTTGTAAGCTTTAATCAGGGCAAAGTCAGCCTTGATCGGATACTCAAGCACATAGTCTTTACCATTAATATGACGGGTTTCTTTGCCTTCAGCTAAAAGTGTTCCAAAGCCAGTTGGGGTAAACACCGCCCCAAGACCCATACCAGCTGCCTGAATACGGCACGCCAGATTGCCTTGCGGTACCAGTTCAAGTTCAACCTTTCCGGCACGGTACAGTTCATCAAACACATAAGAGTCAGACTGACGTGGGAAAGAGCAAATCACTTTTTTAATTGAACCGGCTTTGAGCAGCTTAGCGAGACCATAATCGCCATTACCGGCATTGTTGCTCACAATGGTCAGGTCCTTAACGCCAAGTTCAATCAGACCGTCAATGAGTTCAGCGGGTTGTCCTGCGGTACCAAAACCACCAATCAGAATGGTTGCACCATCTTTAATCTGCGATAAAACCTCGCTTAGTGAGGACTTACTTTTGTCAATCATTAGACAACTCCATTGTGCTCATTGAAGAAGAGAGAGGTAAGAGATTTAGGCACACTGAGGCGAGAAGAATAGATAAATATTTCACTCAATCCCGAGTGTTTCCCTTAGATTTCCCTTTTAAACATTTTTGATAATTTTCAGATTTTGATCTAGTCAGCTATATATAGTTTTGTTCGATTTAGGATTTTTTTGTTCGACTATCGAACACTATCTAAGTAAATTACTTATTTAATCTTAGAAATACAAGTTGTAAAAAAATACTAATTATTTTGAATAGATATGTAGAAATACCATATTCACTTAGGCTATTTTATAGGTAAAAATTACCACCTATCCTGTATATAAAATCTTAATTTTGTGATTGTAAAATCAAGCGAGCAAGTTCTAAATCATCAGGGTAAGTAATTTTTATATTATCAGAACGCCCCATGACCACCTGTACATTCTCTCCTATAGATTCAAGTGCACTCGCCTCATCAGTAATAGTCAAATTATTTTTTAGCGCTGTTTCTATCGCTTTTTTAAGAATTCCAATTTTAGCAATTTGAGGAGTTTGAGCTTGCCACAACAGCTCTCGACTCACAGTTTTATCAATTTGCTGTTCCTGATTCACTTGTTTTAGCGTATCGCGTACCGGAATTGCCAAAATAGCACTCTGATTAGTCTCAATTGCATTTTTAACAAGAGTATTCAAGCATTCAAAAGTCACACAAGGCCTTGCTGCATCATGTACTAATACCCAATCATCCTCATCCGCAATCTGTGATAGATAATTCAGAGCATTTAGTACCGAGTGCACACGTTCAACACCACCATTACAAAAATGCGCTTTATGCTTATCTTGAAAAGATAAAGTTGAGGCAAAAGTATCTTGTTTTCCAATTGCCAAAACATAACCCGTCAGCGGAAGCTGACTTAAACGCTTAACCGTATGTTCTATGACAGTCGCATCTTGAATATATTGGTATTGCTTTAATTCAGTTTTGGAAAACCGACTTCCTGAACCAGCCGCAGGGATAACTGCCCATAATTTAGTCTGGGATGTCTGGTGATGGAGGTGTCTCATTAGTTTCCAAATCTACTTTAGCGTTCGGGTCAATATAAATAGGTTTGTAATGGGTACTAATTGTACTCATTTGAACAAATGTCTCATGTGGCTTAACCAAACCTAGATCTAGGCGAGCATGCTCTTCTATCGCCTCCGTACCATTCTTTAGGTCGAAAACTTCAGCTGCCAAAATACGGTTTCGCTCTTTAAGCTCGTCATTTACTTCGGCTTGTTGTTGAATCTGCTGCATAAGCGCTTGATGAGGAAAATAACCACCCTCACCTAACCAAAACTGATATTGCAATATAGCCACTAAAACAAGAACCAGTAGCAATATAAGTTTGCTTGAAGTGGAACGAAATACTTCTAACATAGCATTAAGAGCTTTAATTAAAAACTTTGATTAAGTTTTTGTATTGTATGACAATTTACAAGCAGCATGCAAAATTCCTGCAAAGTTCCTGCAAAACGATGAATGGTCATATTACTTTAAATTGACCATTGTGACATGTTTCATTTTGTCAAAATTCAACTCAATTGGAAAGGAAAATAATGTTTATGAACACAACTGCTTATAAATCAATCTATGCATATAAAAATACTTCTAATTAACAAAAAAAGTGTCTCAATAAATATAAAAAAGCTCTCCTGAAAGATATAAAGAAATAGATTCTCTGAACATAAAGACTATCTTCTTACCACCAATGACCAAAGTTTAAATATTGTATTACTTCCAATGCTTGATTCCGGTCGGAATTTTATTCAAGATGATAAATTAATAAAACAGAATTTTTTTAAAATTTAATAGCTGCATCATCATTTTTTCAAACTCAGCCCTTCTATTCTATACATGAGTTTTATATCTTTTAATTTCATATAACAATACACATATATCAATTTTTTAACCAATAACCACTTAAAAAGTATATTTTTTTTAATTTTATTCTGATATGAATTTTAAATGTATTTTTTATACATATTTAAACAAGTGAGAAAAAGATGGATCTTTCTAATATTCTTATAGGTGACACAACGTGGTCCTTTGTTTTAGAAATTTTGGTCCGTTGTACCATCATGTTTATCATTATCATTAGTTTTCTAAGGCTATCTGGTAAACGTGGTATTCGGCAACTCTCCTTATTTGAACTTGCCATTATTTTATGTTTAGGTTCTGCTGCTGGCGATCCTATGTTTACTAAGGATTTACCGATTGCCCATGCATTGATAGCTTTTATCGCTATTCTTTCTCTATATCGTCTTGTCACTTGGGGCATGGTAAAACATAAAAAAATTGAAGACTTATTAGAAGGAAAAGCGCTCTGTGTCGTTAAAGAAGGCCTTTTAGTCTACAAAGATTTCCAAAAACAGACCTATTCTCATGATGAGTTTTTTTCGGAAATGCGCCAACAAAACGTTGAACATTTAGGCCAAGTCAGAACAGCCCTACTTGAATCGGATGGTATTCTGAGCTTGCTTTATTATGAAGATGAAGATGTCAAATGGGGACTACCCTTATTCCCTGATGCTTATCGTAAAGCAGAAGTTCTTAAAATTAATACTTTTTATTCCTGTATGAAATGTGGCGAAACTAAAATTTTAAATAAGCTAGACCAAGAATGCTCTCGTTGTCATCACCACAGTTGGGCTGAATCTTTAAAAACCCGGCGCTTAGGGTAAATAAAAAAATGCTATTTCTAACACTTAGAAATAGCACTTATATTTAGATATTAATTTTTCATCAATATTTAAATATATAAAGCTTTATTCAAAAGATTAGTTTAAACCTTTGAATTCAGCTTTACCGCGGTAAACCGCTTTAGTTAACTCTTCAATACGAAGCAATTGGTTATATTTAGAAACACGGTCAGAACGGCAAAGTGAACCAGTCTTAATTTGACCTGCTGCTGTACCTACTGCTAAATCAGCAATAGTTGAATCTTCTGTTTCACCAGAACGGTGAGAAATAACAGTAGTGTAACCATTTGCTTTAGCAAGGTAGATTGCATCTAAAGTTTCAGTCAATGTACCAATCTGGTTATATTTGATCAAAATTGAGTTACCAACTTTTTCATCAATACCACGTTGTAAAATCTTAGGATTAGTTACAAATAAATCGTCACCAACCAATTGGATTTTATCACCAAGAATTGAAGTTAAGTAACTCCAGCCTTCCCAGTCAGACTCATCCAAACCATCTTCAATAGAGATAATTGGATACTGCTTAACAAGACCAGCTAAGTAATCAGCAAATTGATTGCTTGTAAAAGACTTGTTGCCTTCACCTTCAAGAATATATTGACCATTCTTGTAGAATTCTGAAGATGCACAGTCAAGTGCAAGCATAATATCTGAACCAGCTTTATAACCAGTTTGCTCAATTGCTTGAAGAATTACTGTAATCGCTTCTTCATTTGAACGAAGGTTAGGCGCAAAACCACCTTCATCACCTACAGCTGTGTTCAAACCTTGTTTCTTAAGAACTGATTTCAAAGAATGGAATACTTCTGCACCAGCACGTAATGCTTCAGCGAATGAAGTGAAACCAACTGGCTCAATCATGAATTCTTGAATATCAACAGTGTTATCTGCGTGAGCACCACCGTTCAAAATGTTCATCATTGGTACAGGCATAGTCAAAGTAGTTTGACCACGTAAGTTAGCAATGTATTGGAACAATGGAAGTTTTTGTTCAGCTGCTGCTGCGTGAGCTGCTGCTAAAGATACCGCCAAAGTTGCATTAGCACCTAATTTAGATTTGTTTTCAGTGCCATCAAAAGCAATCATTTTTTCATCAAGCGCTTTTTGTTCAAAAACACTTTGACCAACAAGCAATTCATGAATTGAGCTATTTACATTCTGAACAGCAGTACGAACGCCTTTACCTAAGTAACGAGATTTGTCGCCGTCACGAAGTTCTAAAGCTTCACGAGAACCAGTTGAAGCACCAGATGGTGCACATGCACGACCAACCACCCCAGATTCTAAGATGACGTCTGCTTCGATGGTTGGGTTACCACGAGAGTCCAAAATTTCACGTGCACGAATGTCAACGATTTGGCTCATGAACAATTCCTCAGTTGAATGAATAACGCGATGCAAATTCCTGCATCAATGAGTATCTAACTTTTTGAATCCTTTAACTAAAGTATCCAATTCTTTTAGTTGTGCCAAGAATGGCTCAAGCTGTGACAAGCGCAATGCAGATGGTCCATCACATTTCGCTTTGTCTGGATCTGGATGAGACTCTAGGAATAATCCCGCTAAACCTGTTGCCATACCTGCGCGCGCTAAAGTTGTAATTTGAGCACGGCGACCACCAGCTGAATCTGAACGACCACCTGGAGTTTGTAAAGCATGAGTCACGTCAAAGAATACAGGTACATTCATTTCTTTCATGATGTCAAAGCCAAGCATGTCTACAACTAAATTGTTATAGCCAAATGCTGAGCCACGCTCACAAAGAATAAGTTTGTCATTTCCCGCTTCTAAACATTTATGCAAAATATGGCGCATTTCATGAGGAGCCAAGAACTGTGCTTTTTTAATGTTGATAATAGCTTGGGTTTTCGCCATTGCTTCAACAAGATCAGTTTGACGGCTTAAGAAAGCAGGAAGCTGGATAATATCAGCGACTTCGGCAACTGGCGCTGCCTGATATGGTTCATGAACGTCGGTAATAATTGGTACATTAAAATGTTTTTTAATGTCGCCTAACCATTCAATACCTTTTTCAAGTCCAGGACCACGGAATGAATGCAAACTAGAACGGTTTGCTTTATCAAAACTCGCCTTAAATACATAAGGAATATCTAGGCGTTTACAAATATCAATATAAGTTTCAGCAATTTCAAAAGCTAAATCTTTCGACTCGAGTACGTTCATTCCGCCAAATAATACAAATGGCAAATGATTTGCCATTTGTATATCGCCTAAACGTACAACTTCTTGTGGTTTTAATTGTGACATTTAAACTTTCCCAGTTTATTTTAAAATCGCATTACTTACTTTTTTGGTGCTGTGTTTTTGCAGCGTTAATAAAACTAGCAAATAATGGATGCCCATCACGTGGTGAACTTGTAAATTCCGGGTGGAATTGTACAGCAATAAACCAAGGATGTTCAGGAATTTCTACAGTTTCAACTAAATGTTGCGCTGAAGAATAACCAGAAATCTTCATGCCCGCTTGTTCAATCGCTTCAATGAAACGATTATTCATTTCATAACGGTGACGATGACGTTCGGTAATCTCAGCTTTTCCGTAGACTTCACGAGTTTTTGTGCCTTCAACCAATTCTGATTTTTGTGCACCTAAACGCATTGTTCCGCCTAAGTCAGACTCAAGGCTACGCTGTTGTAATTCACCGCGCTCATCTAACCATTCGGTAATTAAACCAATCAATGGATATTTTGTAGAACGGTTAAATTCTGTAGAAGAAGCTTCTGGCATACCTGCAACATGGCGAGCATATTCAATAACAGCCAACTGCATACCCAAACAGATTCCCAAGAAAGGAATACTATTTTCACGTGCGTATTGAATAGCTTTCATTTTGCCTTCAGTACCACGCTCACCAAAACCACCAGGAACTAAAATCGCATCAGCTGTTTTCAAAATAGAAACATCTTGACTTTCAAGCTCTTCAGCATTGACATAATCAATTTGTACTTTTACGCGATTTTTAATACCAGCATGTAACAATGCTTCGTTTACAGATTTATAAGCATCCGGTAATTCAACATACTTACCGACCATTGCTACACGTACTGTGTATTCTGGGTTAAGTAATGCTTCTACAACATTATCCCAATCAGTTAAGTCAGCTTCCGGTAAATCAGTAAAACCAAAACGTTCACAAATCAGGTCATCTACATTTTGCTCATAGAAGCCACGTGGAATTTGATAGATCGTTTTCGCATCTTTACACACGACAACCGCACGAGCTTCTACGTTCGTGAATAACGCGATCTTACGTTTAGTGTCAGCATCAACATCATACTCAGTACGACAGATAAGAATATCTGGCTGAATACCGATTGAAAGTAACTCTTTTACAGAGTGCTGAGTTGGTTTTGTTTTTAACTCCGCTGCTGACTTAATATATGGCAACAAAGTTAAATGCATAAGCATGGTACGTTTATGGCCCAGCTCAACCATTAACTGACGAACCGACTCCATAAACGGTAAAGATTCGATATCACCTACGGTACCACCGATCTCTACGATAGCAACATCATAGCCTTCGCCCGCGCGGAGTACACGTTCTTTAATATTGTCGGTAATATGAGGAATAACCTGAACTGTACCACCTAAGTAATCACCACGACGCTCTTTATTTAAAACGTCTTGATATACACGACCACTAGTGAAGTTGTTTAGTTTGGTCATTTTCGCGCGACGTAAGAAACGTTCGTAATAACCCAGATCCAGATCTGTTTCTGCACCATCTTCGGTAACAAAAACTTCACCATGCTGGAATGGGCTCATTGTCCCTGGATCGACATTAATATAAGGATCCATTTTAACCATTGTGACTTTTAAGCCACGAGCTTCCAAAAGTGCAGCAACAGAAGCAGCAGAAATACCTTTACCTAGCGATGAAACCACACCACCAGTGACAAAAATAAAATGGGTCATTAAGTTTCTCGTACAATCAAGCCGAAATCGGCCTACAATGTTTGGCAATTTTACTGTACTCTGCCCCTATAAAGCAAAGTCAAACCGCATCAATTCAAAGAACAATAAACAACTGGTTATTCTATCAGCATTTTTAATAAAAAATTAGCTCAATCTGACATGATTTTTTCATCGCTATTTACTGTTATAATGCCAATTCCTCAATTAAATGTTGTTTAGGGCAATGGCAAATAAAAAACTTTTAATCTGTGCTGCAATTGCGGCTGGACTATTGTTAACCGCATGCGTTAAAAAAGAGACACCGAAAGAAGAAGAGCAAGACAAGGTTGAAACTGCTGTTTCAGAACCTCAACCACAGAAGCCTGCAAAATTTGAATCTTTAGAGAGTGTAGATACTCAAGAAGCTCAAGTTCAAGAGCAACCACAAGTTGAAGTTCATCGTGAAGAAACTGCTAACACGACAACTGAAATTCGCCGTGAAACTCGTCCTGCGCGTTCTGATGAATCTTCACAGACACAAGTTGCTGAACAACCTAAATCTGAGACACCAAAAGTAGAACCTAAACCAGAAAAAAAACCTGAGCCTAAAGCTGAACCTAAACCGGAAAAAGCTCAGTCAAAACCAGCTGCTAAGGCAACTGAACCTGCGAACACAGAAGATGATGCCGTTGCTGCTGCTATTGCTGCTGCAACACCAGCACTTAAGAACTAAGCTTCTGTTCAAGAATGCCCAAATTATTTTTTTAATTTGGGCATTTATATAAATAGTCATAATACAAATAAATTTAATTTTATTACTTTTTGTCTTTAAAGCTCTCCTGTCTATCATTTTAGGACAATCTATTTTCAATCATTCGAAATTTATTGACTCCAATCTAGTCTGCTTATAATTTTTATTAACAAGTTCCTTTTTGGAACTTAATCTAAAAGAAGATTGGAGCAAGAAAATGAAAACAGCTTTAAACCGTACACCAGCCTCTTTTCCTGTCCGCCGCATGGACTACAATTTTGAAGATACTCCGCGCTATTGGTGCAATCATGAGCCTTCTCTCACCCACTATTTCACGGGTCTTTCAACTTTATTTCCTGAAGGTGAATCATATTTTGTTAGATCTGTCCGTGCTTTACGAGCTAAAGCTAAAGAGAATGAAATTCTAGACAGAGAAATAGGCGCATTTATTGGTCAAGAAGCAATGCATTCTAAAGAACATCATGCTTTCCATGTCAGTGCACAACAATATGGTTTAAATCCAGAATCACTAGAGAAAGCTACAGGTATTGTTCTTAAAGCTATTGAGAAAGTTTTTAGTAAAAAATGGAATTTATTGGTAACTGTTGGATTAGAACACTATACAGCTGTTCTGGTAGTCAGCATGATGCAATCCGTGAATGAGCTTATGACCGACAACACTATTCGCAACTTATGGTTATGGCACAGTGTTGAAGAAACCGAGCATAAAGCTGTTGCATTCGATTTATATCAACACCTATATGGCAACGGATTAGATGCATATATTCCACGTGTTGCAGTTTTTACATTCAGTTTAGTTCTGATTACAGCCTTTTCAACTATTTACCATATTGTTCTAATGAAACGAGATAAGCAACTGACCAATTTCAGAACTTGGCGCAACTTTTTTAACTTTGCGAGCAAACAATATAAAGTGTTGATTCCTAAATTTCTTGAATACTACCGTTTTGATTTTCACCCCAACCAGACAGATGAAAAAGCTTTAGTTGCCGCTACAAAAGTAAAACTTGGAATAAGTGATAGATCACCCCTCTTATCTTAAAGTATAAAAAATAAAGCCCGAGATCTGGGCTTTATTTATATGCAAAGACTATCTATTTATTATGTTCAATTAAAAAATAATCAGCCATGAGACGTGCTGCCCACGATGTACTGCGCCATCCTTCATAAAATGCACAATGACTTCCTTTTTTCGTTGTCACCACAGCAACATTGCTCATCTGCTGAATTGGCTCTTTATATGGCTCTAAATTTTTAATAGAACATACAGGGTCATCTTCAGCATTCAAAATCATTAAAGGAATTTTAATATTTTCGAACACATAAATCGGGTTAATAGATTTACAGTAAGTTTCATAATCTTCAAAACCCGCCATCTCGAAGTATTCTTTTTCAAATTCTTCTAAATTGGTTGCTGATAAAACTTTCTCTAAAGATGCAATCTGACTCCATGTATTTTGGTACGGATAAATAAAATACTTGAAGAGCTTCTTAGTCATCATTTTACTGTAAAAAGGATGGACATTTTTAAAACCAATTTCTGTGTTATAGCCCGGACACATCGCAAAAGCAGCTTTAAAAGGTGTATCTTCGCCTTGTTCACCCAAATAACGAACTAGCAGCCCCGTACCGGCCGAAGAACCTACCGCATATAAATCCGATGCCGGAAATAAACTTTGAATATGGTTAAGTTGTTCCTTTAAATCACTCGTAGAACCAAAAAGAGAAATTTGCGGCACAGGCATTGGCAAACCTGCGTGACCACGGCGCAGGCATAATGCAATTCGCCAGCCTGTGTATCGATTTAAATCGCGTACCAATTCACGCATACTCTCAGGTGTACCTGTAATGGTATGCATAATTACAACTGTTGGTGTATCTGGCGGTAAGTTATAGCCATACCAAGCAATTGCGGTAATACCACCATCACTCATAGTGAGTTGATCAATTCGATCATATGCCAACTTTATTGTTTGTTTTCTAATAAGATCAAAATAAAGTAAGTGAACATGACTATTTGTGAGCCAAGGCGTAGGACGATATTTCTGTTTAAGTTGTGGCAACTTATCCAAAATATCTTTTATTTTTCCTTGAGGATGATAATAGACTTTTGGATGCTCAGCGCCCAACACTAAATCGAACAGCTCCGAACCGAAATCTTTAATTTTATTAAAAACAGATATGCCCATATCCAATAACTACCTATGACTATGAGTTAAATGATTGCCGCACTATGGCTGCAACCTGCCGTCCCCAAACTGCGTAAACTTCTTTACTTGGATGAAAACCGTCACTTGCCATAGGCAAGTTCATGGCTTGAAAAGTTTCAATATCATATTCAAGAAACTTAAAATGGCTTTGTGGTGCTAACCATTGTTGTAATTTTTGATTCATTTGCTCTGCATATTGCCCAAACAACCAAGCTAGTGGATTCGGTAAAGCCGGGAAATGTTGCATTGGAGGCACACCGGAAACGATAATCAACTTTGGCTGAAAACGTTTCTGTATATGCTCAAATAATTGCTTCTGTTGTTTAATCCATGATTTAGCAGAGGTCAACTTTGTGACATCATTTACACCAATAGATGTCACAATCACATCATACTTCTGCTCTTCTAAATGCTGCAAAGCATTAAAAACTTGTCGAGTTGTATCACCAGTTTTAGCATGAAGTTTCCACTGTAGGGAAAATTCATTTTGCAGTTCTTGAATAATAGCACCAGACAAGGCATCTTTCTGATTTTCTACACCAACACCCGCTGCGGCAGAATCCCCCAAAATAAGCAGAGATAAAGATTTACCTTGACCAGCTCTACCTTCTCGTTCACCTTTGGCTTCTGCTAAACGTGGTGTGTTCTTTCGAACTTTATGACCTTGTATGAATAATACTGGTAATAAAAACAACGTTGAAAGTTTTAACCACATTTTTATATACCTCAATATTCTTTCTTAGGCTATTTAACAAAATTATTGAGGTTTAAATTGAGCTATTCGTATGCCCATTTGCTCAGCTAATGCAGCTAAACCGCTCATTGGACGAATCATTACTTCAAAATCAACAATTTTACCCTGCTCATTAAAACGAATCATATCAATACCTTTTAATGATTTATCTCCTACATCCGCACTAAACTCCAGCACAACATTTTCACCATCTTCCGTGTAAAATTCTCGATGATAGGTAAAATTCTGAAATACCTGAACTACATTGGTGAGAATAAAGAAAACAACTTGTCTTCCCTCATAAGGTTTATAAGCGACCGGTGAACGGAAAACGACTTCATCTGCCAGCAAATCATTTAAGTTCGATAAGTCATTTGACTGAATCATGTAATGCCATTTTTCTAATGACTGTTTAGTTATTTCGAGTGTCATTTTTTATTTTTCCTTCAAATAGGTTTTAGTAATGAGCATTCTCTTACCCAAGACAATGCTCATTTAAGTCATTAAAGTACCGCTGCTAGTTCAGCACCTTGACGAATAGCACGTTTAGCATCCAACTCACCTGCTTCTTTAGCACCACCAATCAAATGAACATTTTTACCATCTTCTTTTAATTGGTCATACATCGCAGTAAATGATTCTTGGCCCGCGCAAATCACAACATTATCAACCTCAAGTACTGTTGGTTTGCCATCAACAGTAATATGAAGCCCTTGATCATCTACTTTGTCGTATTGCACACCTGCTAACATTTTAACGTTTCTGTTCTTAAGCCCGGTACGATGAATCCAACCAGTCGTTTTACCCAGCCCCGCGCCTACTGAGGAAGCTTTACGCTGCAACAAATAGATTTCTCGTTCAGAAGCTTCAACTTTTGGCTGCTTTAAACCTCCGACATGTTCATAGTGAGTATCAATACCCCACTCTTCATAAAATTTTTCTGGATTTAAACTACCACTTTCACCTTCATGGGTTAGGTACTCAGCCGTATCAAAACCAATACCACCCGCACCAATAATGGCAACACGCTGACCTACTGCTACACGCTCTTTAAGCACCTGTAAGTAGCTCAACACTTTTGGATGATCAATACCTTCAAATTGTAATTGACGAGGTGTTACACCAGTTGCTACTACGATTTCATCAAAATCTGATTGGCTTAGCTCTTCATAAGTTGCTGGATGGTTTAATACAAGTTCAATGTTCGGGCGTAATTCAATTTGACGATTGAAATAACGCAATGTTTCGTAGAACTCTTCTTTACCTGGCACAGTTTTAGCGATATTAAACTGACCACCAATTTGATGACTTGCTTCAAAGATTTTAACTTGGTGTCCACGATCTGCCGCATATACAGCAAAACTTAAACCTGCTGGTCCTGCACCTATGACAGCAATATTTTTCTGATTTTGTGCTTCTTTAAAGATTAGTTCTGTTTCATAACATGCTCGAGGATTAACTAAACATGTTGCGATTTTCATAGAGAAAATGTGGTCGAGACAAGCTTGGTTACAACCAATGCACGTATTAATTTCATCGCTACGGCCTTCACTGGCTTTTAAAACAAACTCGGGGTCTGCAAGCATTGGACGTGCCATTGAAACCATATCTGCATGACCCGATGCTAATACATGCTCAGCCATTTCAGGTGTATTAATACGGTTTGAGGTAATTAATGGAACTGAAACTTCGCCTTTTAATTTTTCAGTGACCCAAGTAAATGCAGCTCTTGGTACTTTGGTGGCAATTGTTGGAATACGAGCTTCATGCCAGCCAATACCCGTATTAATGATCGTAGCCCCAGCTTTTTCAATCGCTTTAGCAAGTTGAATAACTTCTTCTAAAGTAGAACCACCTTCAACTAAATCAAGCATTGATAAACGGTAAATAATAATAAAGTTTTCACCTACTATTTCACGTGTACGTTTTACAATCTCAACAGGAAAACGAATACGGTTTTCATAGCTACCACCCCATTCATCATCACGATGGTTTGTTCTGGCTGCAATAAACTCGTTAATTAAATAACCTTCTGAACCCATAATCTCAACGCCGTCATATCCAGCGTATTGAGCAAGCTTCGCACAGTTTGCAAAATCATCAATCGTTTGCTGGACCTCAGCAGAAGTCATTGCTTTAGGCTTAATGGGATTAATAGGTGCCTGAATTGCCGAAGGCGCAACAATCTCTGGCTGATAAGAATATCGGCCCGTATGTAATATTTGTAATGCAATCTTCCCGCCAGCAGCATGTACAGCTTCGGTAATGATTTTATGTTTTTCGGCTTCTTCTGTGCTATCTAACTTAGAAGCATGAGCAAAGGTTAAACCTGCCTGATTGGGTGCAATACCGCCAGTAACAATGAGCCCAACATCACCTTTAGCACGTTCTGCATAAAAAGCTGCCATACGCTCATAACCACCAGGCGCTTCTTCTAGACCAACATGCATAGACCCCATCAATACGCGATTTTTTAATGTCGTAAAACCTAAATCTAATGGTTTTAATAAATGTGGATATAACGACATAACAACTCCTTGGCTTGCTAATCTGCTTGCTTAATGCAACTTGTTGCACAAATTTATAATCAAATTTTGACTTTTATGCAACATGTTGCATAATCTAATGAGTCACACTTTACTTTTGCTTACAAACGGATTGCCATGTCACTTCCTCATGTTTTATTGACCAGTTTACTAGAACGGCCAAGCACGGGCTTTGAACTCGCCCGCCGTTTTGACCGATCTATGGGCTTTTTCTGGAATGCCACACATCAGCAAATTTATCGTGAACTCAATAACATGCTTAAAAAAGGCTGGGTTTCCACTTTAGAAAATGAGATGGATAGTGGCCGAAAAAAAACTTATCAAGTCGAACAACTTGGCCGTATTGAACTCGCTTCATGGATGACACAGCAAAGCGAACCCGCACAGCTTAGAGATGACTTAATGGTAAGATTGCGCGCTGAGGCGCAATTGGGCAATAATCAAATATTACCCGAACTGTTACGACATCTTGGTCTACACCAAGAAAAGCTTAAGCTTTACCAAACTATTTACGATAAAGATTTTAAAGATAGCGATGATTTGAATAATCGAGTGTTATATATTCATAAAATGATCTTAGAACTCGGCATTACTATGGAAACTGAGTGGATCAAATGGTTGGAACAAGTCATCCCGCAATTAAAACTCTTTGCTCAAGATAATGTATCTGGAGAATAATCATGCCTTATTACACCATGCCCGATCAGGAAAGTTTATTTGTACGCCGTGTTGGTCGTGGTGAACCAGTATTAGTTTTATCCGGTTTAGGTATGCAAAGTTGGCAATGGCTACCTTTTATCTATGCAAATCGTAAAGAATACGAGTTTATTATTCCCGACTGGCGGGGCTTTGGCGGTTCAAAAAATTGTGCAATTCCCGAGCAAGATGCTATATCAAGCCACTGGCAAGATGTTGCTCACTTAATTGAGCAATTAAAATTAGATAAATTTATTTTAATGGGCTACTCAATGGGAGCCACCACTGCAATGCATGGCATGAAACATGCTCATCTCGCTCAGCAGTTAAAGGCCTATTTACATATCGATCAAACCCCTAAAATTTCAGTAGACGCTACATGGCAATATGGGTTATTTGGACCATTACATGCCCAATTTAAACAATTACTCAACGATATTTATCAGTTATTATCAACTCACAAAAATGCTAAATATCTGTATGAATTATCACTTCCGGACCGTCAAAAGTTGGTGCGTTTATGGGTAGATTTTATTGAATTGCAAAGTAGCAATCCATTTAGTCCTTTTGTTTTTAAAACTGCGTTAAAACAACCATTTTTACAAAAATATCTTCTTCCGATTCAACGTTTAGACTACTTATTTTGGTATGTCGAAAATTATCTTTTCCACAATGAAGATTATCGTGAAGCACTTCAGCAATTACAGTGCCCAACAACTTTCTTTATTGGCCGCAATTCGACACTCTATCCAGAAACGGGGCAAACCCTGATTGCACATAGTGTCGAACATGCAAAAACAATTTATTTTGAGCGTTCAGGCCACACGCCATTATTAACCGAGCCAAAAAAATTCGGGCATGAAATCACTACTTTTTTATCCGAACTTAAACATGCTTCTTAAAAAAAGGATCTGCTAAAACAGATCCCTTTTTAAATGTTTACATCATTAAGCCGAATGAGCTAATTCACTTGCTTTTAATTGTTTAGCAACATTTAACAAAAGCTGTTCAGTTTTATCCCACCCTAAACAACCGTCCGTTACCGACTGACCATAAGTCATTTCACATGAAATCTTCTGGTTACCATCAACTAAATGGCTTTCAATCATGACACCCTTTACCTGAGTTTTTAGACGTTCAGCAACGATTTGCTGCAAAACTTCTGGCTGACGTAAAGGATCTTTACCACTGTTGCCATGACTACAGTCAATAACTAAGGCAGGTAGGTTTTGCTTGTGCTTTTCTCTAATTGCCTGAATTGAAGCCAAATCATAATTAGGACCATGATTGGCTCCACGCAAAATCAAGTGTGGCAATGGATTTCCAGAACTCTGAATCACTGAAGGCAAACCTTGCTGATTCATACCTAAAAATTGATGCTCATTTTGTGCAGACTGGATAGCATCTAAAGCAATTTGAATTGAGCCATCCGTACCATTCTTGAAGCCAATACTGTATGGCATATGACTTGAGATTTCACGGTGAATCTGAGACTCACTAGTACGAGCTCCAATTGCACCCCAAGCCAATAAATCATCAAAATAGCCTGTTGCCATTGGGCTTAAAATTTCGCTCGCAATCGGCAAGCCTTTTTCAATAATTTGTAAATATAGCTCACGCGATTTTTCTAAACCTAATTGTAGATTAGATGAACCATCAAGATTTGGGTCATACATAAACCCTTTCCAACCTACTGTTGTACGCGGCTTTTCAATATAAGCACGCATCACAATGAAGATTTGATCTTTTACTTTTTCTTGTAATTTTTGCAATCTATCTGCGTATTCAAGTACAGCAACTGGGTCATGAATTGAACATGGTCCTGTAATAACCATTAAGCGCTGATCTTTGCCAGCAAGAATATTTTGAATAATTTGACGGTGTTCTGCAATTTGTCGTGCGAAGGTCTGCACAAGCGGATATTTAGCTTTTAACTGAACAGGTAAACTAACTGGTGTTTCTTTTGTATTGCTTTGAGTTAGTAAATTATTTAAGGCATTCATTGGTCTTTTCCTTTGGACTGAAACCTAATCAGTCCGATCATTTATTTGAGCGTTTTGGATCTATTCGTTGGCAAAGGTAGGCAAAAGTAAAACCAATAAAAGTTGCTAAAGTATGAATAAGTCATGTTGTTCATTTTGAAGTCCTCGATTTGAAAAAGATAAAGCATAAAAAAACCTGATCGGGGTTGCCGATCAGGTATTAACTGTGATGGGCAACTCTCGTGCCCGAATACGCTCAGGCAACTATCTAAATTGCCAGAAATAAAAGTAAGCGTTAGAATTCACAGATTGATTTAACATCTTTATCTCAAATATTAAAAAATGTTCCTTAAATCTAAAATACGCATTGTTGATGACTTTGACAAGTATTTTTTGCGAAAAAATTGCTTATTTTTTCACTTAAAATTTAATTGAACACTTTCAGAATTAACGGATTAATCCTTGAGGCTGTAAAATAATTAAACCTGCTCCGCAAAGCACGATTACGCCACCCAAGATATCCCATCTGGTTAAAGCGACCTGATCTACAAAACGAAGCCACATAAGTGCAGTAAAAATATAAATACCGCCATAGGCTGCATAAATCCGTCCAGAAGCTGCCGGATGCAATGTCAGCAACCAGACAAACACGGCCAAACTCAGAGCTGCAGGTAACCATAGCCACGCAGACTTCCCTTCTTTTAAAATAAGATAAGGAAAGTAACAACCCAAAATCTCAGCGATTGCAGTAATAATAAATAACCCGAACACACTAAATATTCGGGTTATAAAAAGACTATCAATTAACATAAATTAAGCTGGTTCTGCCGTATGATGATCTTCAAACACTTCAAGTTTTAGACCCACTGCTTTACCATCTTCTTTCTTCACTGATACCGCCACATTACCGCCATGATCTGCAAGTTCACCAAACAAAATCATTTCAGCTAATGGTTTCTTCAAGTGTTCTTGAATGAGACGTTGCATTGGGCGAGCACCCATTAAGCGATCATAACCATTTGTCGCTAACCAGTCGCGTGCACTTTGGTCGACATCTAAAACTACGCGTTTTTCATCTAGCTGCGCTTGCAATTCTGTCAAGAACTTATCAACTACAGATTCAATCACTGTGGTTGGTAAGGCTTTGAACTGAATAACGCCATCTAGACGGTTACGGAATTCAGGTGAGAATGCACGTTTCATGGCTTCTTGGTTGTCCGAACTATGGTCTTGCTCTGTAAATCCAATGCTTGCACGAGAAATACTTTCTGCACCAATGTTCGTCGTCAACACAATAATGACATTTCTAAAGTCTGACTTACGGCCATTATTGTCTGTTAATGCACCATGATCCATGATTTGTAATAACAGGTTAAACACATCAGGATGTGCTTTCTCAATTTCATCTAGTAACAATACACAGTGCGGATTTTTATGAATCGCATCTGTGAGTAAGCCACCTTGGTCATAACCTACATATCCTGGAGGAGCACCAATTAAGCGAGAAACAGCATGACGCTCCATATACTCAGACATATCGAAACGAACAAGCTCTACACCTAAAAGTTTTGCTAATTGCTTCGTAACCTCAGTTTTACCTACACCGGTAGGACCAGCAAACACAAAGCTACCAACAGGTTTATCCGGTGATTTCAAACCAGCACGTGACAACTTGATTGCAGAAGCTAGTGCAGTAATTGCTTCATCTTGACCAAATACAACACGTTTTAGGTCACGCTCAAGATTTTCAAGTACAGATTTATCATCTTTAGATACAGTTTTAGGCGGAATACGCGCAATCTTAGAAACGATATCTTCGATGTTCTCTACAGTAATTAAACTGTCTTCACTTTCTGCTTTTAGACGGCGCTGTGCACCTGCTTCATCAATGACATCAATCGCTTTATCCGGCAAGAAACGATCATTAATAAATTTCGCAGAAAGCTCAACCGCAGAAACTAAAGCTTTGTCGTCATACTGTACATGGTGGAAATCTTCAAACTTCGTTTTCAAGCCACGTAAAATATCAATAGTTTCAGAAATGCTCGGTTCATTTACGTCAATTTTTTGGAAACGACGAGATAACGCATGATCCTTTTCAAATACCTGACGATATTCTTGGAACGTGGTTGATCCAATACAGCGTAAAGTACCATTTGCTAAAGCTGGTTTGATGAGATTCGAAGCATCCATCGTACTGCCCATACTTGAGCCTGCACCAATGATCATATGAATTTCATCAATGAATAAAATCGCATTCGGATTTTTCTTCAAAGCGTTTAACAATTGTTTTAAACGTTTTTCAAAGTCACCACGATATTTTGTACCCGCAACCAATGCACCAATATCAAGACTGTAAATTTCTGCATGGCTTAGCGGTTTTGGTGCTTTACCATTTACAATGAGCCAAGCAAGGCCTTCTGCAATTGAAGTTTTACCTACACCTGGGTCGCCTACTAACAATGGATTGTTTTTACGACGACGGCAAAGAATTTGTGCTGTACGCTCAATTTCTTTCTCACGACCAATGAGTGGATCAGTTTTACCTTTTTGCGCTTCAACATTTAAATTGAGCGTATAAAGTTCTAATGGTCCGGCATTGCCTGAATTGCTTTCACCCTCAATGTCTTCAACTTCTTCTTCAACCTGAACTTCGTCTTTACGTGTCCCATGAGACAAGTATTGAGTTAAAGTCAATCGATTAATTTGATGACGTTTAAGCAGATAAACAGCAAAAGAATCACGCTCTGAATACATTGCGACTAAAACATCCGCACCTTCAACAGTACGGTCACCACCACTCGATTGAACGTGGAAAATTGCACGTTGCAAAATGCGGTCGAAACTTTCTGTTGGATGTGGAGCTTGCTCGCTATTTTCGCCAAGCTTAGGAGTATGTTGTTCTACATATTCTTCTAATTCTTTACGTAAAGAAACAATATCAGCTCCGCATGCTTTTAATGCATTCACAGCCGAATCGTTATCGAGTAAGGCTAATAGTAAATGTTCAACTGTAAGAAACTCATGTCTCTTTTGACGAGCCATGCTAACAGCCAAACGTAATGATACTTCTAATTGACGACTGAGCATGTGACCCCCTTATGCTTTAGGCTCAATCTGGCAAAGTAATGGATGACCTTGCGATCGAGCGTAATTATTAACAAGGTTTGCCTTGGTTTCCGCGATGTCTCTTGGATATACCCCGGCAGTACCTTTACCTTCATAGTGTACTGTTAGCATTACTTGAGTTGCTTGGTCAAGATTCATTGCAAAGTATTGTTGTAAAATTTCAATTACAAAGTCCATTGGCGTGTAATCGTCATTCAATAATACTACTGCATATAAGGGAGGACGCTTGAGTTCGGGAGGTGCTGTTTGCACAACAACCTCTCCGTCATGATCTTCGTTTTGCGAATCACTTAAGCGTGGATTGAAGTGCCAATCGACATAGCCAGACTGCTGAAAAGAAGCCTTAATATCTTTTAAATTTGTTTGACGCTTATTTGTTCGCATATGATGTTACTATTGTGAATTTGCTTCAGCTTGAGGAATTTCTGCAACAAAAGCAGAAGGTGTTTCGACAGGTTTACCACGCTGCCAACTAAAACGCTTAATAACCGGTGTATCAGAACCGCCTGTTAGACGCACTTCAATAAATTGAGGTGTGAACCCCTTAGGCATCGTCCAACGGCCAGTCAAACGCTCAAAATCAGTGAAGTTAAAGTTCTTATCTTCAAGTGGTACCACTAAAACTTCTGTATCTTTAATCAGTCTTATTTCAACTGAACCTGCAGCACGGCGTTTACTCGGGCTAACTTGTACCAGATCAAGCTGATATTCATAAGCATTTTCCGGTAACGGTTTAATCGCCAAATTTTGAATTGTTAAGCTTAAACCACCACGTTGTCTTAAAATTTCACGGTAGATGTTACTCATACCTTCTTGCTGCGTTTTATCAGCATTGGCTTGATTAAGTGCTTCAAACAAATCATTGGCATTTGTAACAGCAACATCACGCTCTTGTACAGCAGCATTCAAACTTTTGTTAACTGCATCTAATGCTGTTTTTTGTTTTTGCACTACCTCAACCAATTGCTCTGCATCTGCATCGTAACCAACAACAGTTAAACCTTGACGGTGCCCAATTGTATAGCCGAGCGCAAAACAACCACTCATTAAAATAGCGGCACCAATAAATAATGGTTTATTGGTGTTTAAAAATTTTTTCTTTTGCAACGAACTTTCTACAGAAGTCGTCTGTTCCGAGTTTTGCATCGTCATCTCAGTGTTTAAGATCAGAGTCAAGACACACATTTAAATCGAAATTTAAATGTGTGTGAAGCAAAAAAGAGTTTTTTATGGTAATAAACCAATCCCTTGTAAGCCTTCATCTTCACTAAAGCCAAACATAAGGTTCATATTTTGTACAGCTTGGCCAGATGCACCTTTTACAAGGTTATCTTGAGCCGCCAAAATAATGAGTTTATTTGGTTGTGGTTTATACAAAGCAATACGTAATTCATTTGCTCCGCGTACGCTACGAGTTTCAGGTGAACTATTTGCAGGCATGACATCTACAAATTTTTCATTTGCATAGAAGTTTTCATACAAAGCTTGTAAGTCTGTTTGTTTACCTGCTTCTGTCAAGTCTACATAAATTGTACTTAACATACCGCGAATCATCGGTACTAGGTGCGGAACAAATAAAAGACCCTCAAAAACATCTTTCTTACCTGCAATATTTTCCAAAGCCTCTACAATCTCTGGATGGTGGCGATGGCCTGCAACACCATAAGCTTTAAAGTTATCCGCATTTTCACTGTAAATCATGCCTAAACTTGCCTTACGACCAGCACCAGAAACACCGGATTTGGCATCAATAATAATATTCTTTGTTTCGATCAATGCTTGTTCCGATTTTAAAAGTGGAGCCAAGCCCAGTTGAACAGTTGTTGGATAACAACCTGGATTACCAATGACTTGAGCTTGCTTAATTTTTTCACGATTTAACTCAGTTAAACCATAAACAGAATCTTTTAGTACATCTGGGCAAGCATGCTCCATACCATACCACTTTTCAAATTGCTCAAGATTCTGTAAACGAAAGTCAGCAGCTAAATCAATAACTTTGGTGCCTGCTGCAATCAAATCTTTCGCATGTTGCATCGCAACACCATGAGGAGTTGCAAAAAATACAACATCACATTCTTTTAATGCATCAATGTTTAAATCTGAAAATTGAAGATCTGTATGCCCACGTAAGTTTGGGAACATATCAGCAACTGGTTTGCCCGCTTCTGTACGTGAAGTCAGAACTCGAACCTGCGCTTTTGGATGTCGTAATAAAATACGTAATAGTTCAACGCCTGTATAACCAGTTCCACCAACAATTCCGACAGAAATCACGTGCATTACCTCAAATTTTGAATCTATACTTGCGGTAGTATGACAGGATGTCTAGGCTTACAAAACCATTTCATGCTTGGTAATTTTAATTTTTTTATTTTAAACGATAATTACATAGCACTTGCCGGCCTGTCAGTACCAAACAAATATCAGTAAATAAATACCAAATTTATTTTTGGAGAGCTAGGATGCTTGATCAATCAAAAGAAATAAAAGTGTGCACTTATCTCGGCCTCACCACTTTAATTTTAAGTGTAGCCCTTGTTGGGTGTGGTGGTGGTAGCAGTAGCGGAGGTTCATCTAACACGCCTAAACCGTCTGAACCCACTCCTGAAGTCATGACGGATATTACGCTTAAAACCCCTGTCGAAATGCGCAATGTTCAACTCAAGGTATATGATAATACCGACAATAGTATTTTGATTGATACCCAAGTTGCCAGTTTAACGAGTTACGATATTAAACTTCCAAGCACAAAACTAAATCGTCTTTATCGTGTTGAAGTCACGACCCAAGGCTCATCTCAAGTATTTGATCCAACCAAATCTGAATATCAAAATATTTCTGGTGTTTATCACGCTTTTATTACCCCAAGCTCGATAAGCAATAAAACACAATTGATCAGCCCAAGTTCAGAAGCAATTTATCAACGTGCTGTGATTCGTTCAGGTCAGTTGCCTAATGAGACAATTATCCCAACCCGTATTGAACAATTACATGTTGACTTAGCCTCTCAAGATGTCTACAGATCTCTTCTTAATGCGTTTAAAGATACCAATATTCCAAGTTTAAGTCCGGCAAGTACGCTTACAATTTTAAATTTATTGAAATACTCAACCACAAAGCCAAGTACTTATGTGGATAGTTATCTAAGCTTTGGTTATCTTCAATATTGGTCAAGCATCCATAATACGAATTCACCTTATCAAGATCTTACCCAAAGTCTCGCTACAGATTTAAAAGATGGATATTTAGACGGCAAAAAACTTATTGGGGACAAAACATCTTTTACCCCTATCTTCACCTCAGCCCCTGATAATATTGATCCAGCAAAAAACACACTTTTAGATATCGCAGCTAATCAAAAGGTAACACGTGATTATTTTGCCACTAATCTAAGAGCAGCCACCTTTAAACTAGCAGATTTGCAAGATCAATCCCATTTAGACCCAATAGGTTATGATCTACTGGACAAGAAACAATATTCGGGGATTATACCTGCTGGTAATACATCTGAATTTTTCCGTATAGATGGTGCGGGAGATTACCGACGTGCTGTTGGCTTTAGTGGTATTACAGCGACCTGCAATGGTTCGGCTTATCCGTGTAAACAAGGTTTAACTAGTATCAATATTTCTGACCCAAAACTACCAGCTACAGACTATTTAGTCGGCCATTATGAAGACAGTACAACAGGCTGCCAACTTAATTTCCGTGCTAATGGTCAAATTGAATTAATTAAAGACTCTCAAAGCTATCGCTCTGCCTTAAGCGCAGATAGTACAGATAACTTACTGCAAACCGACGCTGCAAGTTATAGTTATTTACTTAACTCAAGTTCATCCGAACCTAACAATTCAACACAGCAATATAATTTTATACAGCTACATATTAAAGCGAACAAGATTGTTAGTGCTCAAGCAGGCCTTGATAGCCGCAAAGCACCAGATGTCTTACAAACAACACAATTAGAGTGTAGCTTTAGCTAAGTTGTAACATACCACCATGCAGGCAATGGATTACCTTTTAATTGTCTGCGATGCTGCATATAGTTAGGGTCGAACTTTGCAACTTCGGCCCAAAATGCAGGACTATGGTCGAAGTGTTTGGTGTGTGCTAATTCATGAATGCAAACATAACGGGTAATTTGAGCAGGCATAAGAACCAGACCTGCATGCAGCATAATATTATGTTGACTACTGCAACTTCCCCAACGAGTTTTAGGACGTCGGATTGCACACTCTGCATAACTCAGCCGAGTTTTTTGGCTAAGCTCTGACAAAAGTACTGGCAACTCTTGTTTTGCATAAGCAATAACAGCGTTTTGTAAAGCTTGATAGGGTTGTTGATCTTTAATAAATAAATAACTATTTTCCCAATCAAATTGAAAAATGCGATGTTGCTTCTGCACAACAATTTGAAAAGGCTGTTCTCTATTAAAAAAAGAAATTTCTGAAGGAATTTCAAACGAGGTAGATTGAACGTGGTGCTGTTTATTCCACGTCTCGATTAACCATTGTTCAGACTGAGCTAAAAACTGCTGAATTTGTTTCTTACTACAAAATAACGGCACAGTA
The DNA here is from genome assembly GCF_027855455.1 of Acinetobacter sp. AOR01_HL. Classification (NCBI taxonomy): domain Bacteria; kingdom Pseudomonadati; phylum Pseudomonadota; class Gammaproteobacteria; order Moraxellales; family Moraxellaceae; genus Acinetobacter; species Acinetobacter sp. AOR01_HL. The sequence goes on from NZ_JAKTIM010000017.1 coordinate 68,522, forward strand.
AGTCGTATAGACGCAGGCTCAACACGTAAGCGCAATTTTCTTGCCCTTACGTGACGAACAATTTTAATTTCTGGCATTTCCACAGACATTACTGTGCAGTACGCTCTTCAATACCATCATTTGTTGCAACAATTGCAATCGTTGCTGGATTTAACGCAAAAATACCGTTAGTCACAACGCCCGGAATATTATTAATTGTCTTTTCCAAATCAATTGCATTTAAGATGTTCAAATTAAATACATCTAAAATAACGTTTCCGTTATCTGTTACCACACCTTCACGATAAACCGGATCACCCCCTAAGCTTACCAATTTACGAGCTACAGCAGAACGCGCCATTGGAATCACTTCTACTGGTAATGGGAAATCACGACCAAGTTGATCAACCCATTTCGAATCATCAACGATACATACAAACTTTTTAGCAATTGAGGCTACAATTTTTTCACGAGTTAATGCTGCGCCGCCGCCTTTAATCATATGCATATGACGATCAATCTCATCTGCACCATCAACATAAGCATCAAGGCTACCCACATGGTTCATATCAACCACTTCTATGCCTAATTTTTTAAGACGGTCTGCTGTTGCTTGAGAACTTGCCACTGCTGCTTCTAATTGTAGTTCAGGCAATAAATCAATCAGGAAGTTTACAGTACTTCCAGTTCCTACCCCCAAAATGCCACCTTTGGGTAAGTGTTTTAAAGCAGCTTTCGCAGCAGCTTGTTTCTTTTCATCTTGGGTTGCATATAGGCTCATTACATCACTCAACTATTTTTTGACATTTATGCGCCAATAAACGGCGCAAATGCACAAGGGTTTGCTACAATAATTTCCTATTTTAAACTGTTATAGGGAAGATGAACATGCTGTCTCGTGTGGTACGACAAATTTTACAAGCAACGGTTTATGATGTTGCAATTGAAACACCTCTCGAAGCAGCTCCACGAATTAGTCAAAAATTAAACAACACAATTCGTTTTAAGCGTGAAGATTTACAACCAGTTTTTTCTTTTAAATTACGCGGTGCCTATAACCGTATTAGCCAATTACCGAAAGAACAACTTGAACGTGGCGTGATTTGCGCATCTGCCGGCAACCATGCGCAAGGTGTAGCGTTGTCTGGTCAACGTTTAGGTATTCCTGCAATTATTGTTATGCCAAGTACTACCCCTGACATTAAAGTTCAGGCAGTGAAGCGTTTGGGTGGCCAAGTTGTATTGCATGGCGATAGTTTTGATATTGCAAACAAATACGCTCAGCAACGTGCCGAAGCTGAAGGATTAGTTTTTATTCCACCTTATGACGACGAGTTGGTTATTGCGGGCCAAGGTACAATTGCGAATGAAATTTTACGTCAATGGCGTGATGTAGAATATGTTTTCGTTGCTGTTGGTGGTGGTGGCTTAATTGCTGGTGTAGCAGCTTACTTAGGTGATGTTGCACCGCATGTCAAAGTCATCGGTGTTGAATATGAAGAGTCAGCTTGTTTAAAAGCAGCGCTAGAAGCAAATGAACGTGTAGTCCTACCCCATGTAGGCTTATTTGCTGATGGTACAGCAGTCGCTCAAATTGGTGCTTTACCTTTTGATATCGTTCGTCTACGCAAGTCAGATAACTCTGGACCAATTGTTGAACCAGACATTGTTACTGTAAATACAGATGAGATCTGTGCTGCAATTAAAGATACTTTTGATGAAAACCGCAGCATCGTTGAACCGTCAGGTGCAATGGCCCTAGCAGGTATCAAAAAATATGTTGCCGAGCATAAAATTAGCGGCAAAAACATGGTATCGATTGTTTGCGGCGCCAACATGAACTTTGACCGCTTACGTTACATTGCAGAGCGCACCGAATTGGGTGAACAACGTGAAGCAATTTATGCAGTTACTCTTTCTGAAGAAAAAGGCGCATTCTTAGGCTTCTGCCGTGCTCTACAGGGCCGTAACATTACCGAGTTTAACTACCGTGCAAATAACACAGAAGAAGCACAAGTATTTGTGGGTATTAGCTTAAAAGGTGGTGACACTGAACGTCATGAAATTTTAGAACAACTTAAACAGCAAAATTATGTTGTAGATGATTTATCTGATGATGAAGTTGCCAAATTGCATATTCGTTACTTGATTGGTGGTCATGCCAATCTGGATGACGAAAGATTGTTCCGTGTTGAGTTTCCGGAACGTCCGGGTGCCTTACTCACCTTCTTAACTCGTTTAGGTCCAACCCACAATATTACGCTATTCCATTATCGTAACCACGGCGCTGCCGAAGGTCGTGTACTAGTTGGCTTACAAGCAACAGATGCTAAACAAAACCCAGATGGTTTAATTGAAACTCTGGAGCAAATTAGCTATCCATATGCAGAAATTACAGACAATGTGGGCTATAAACGTTTCTTGAAGTAACCTTTCATTTTGGTAAAAAAGCCGGCAAATATGTCGGCTTTTTTATCATTTAAGCTTATTATTTTTTATATTTACATTGCTTCTCTTTATCTCAAAGAAAATATCATTAAAAATAAAGCCCTAACTAAGTATAAAAGGACAACTATGGCACAGTTCGCGGTCATCGGCTTGGGAAGTTTTGGGGCAACTGTTGCTCAGGAACTTACGAGATTAAACCATGATGTTATTGGTATTGATACAGTCAAAAAGAATGTTGAGAATCTTGCCGATGTTTTAACTCATGCTGTCATTGCTGATGCTACAGATGAACATGTATTGGATGAATTAAACATTCAAAATTGTGATGCAGTGGTTGTAGCAATTGGTGAAGATATTGAAGCCAGTATTTTATGTGTGCTGAATTTAAAAAATCTGGGCATTGATAAAATTTGGGTAAAAGCCAAAACCAAAGCACATCATACGATCTTATCTCATCTAAATATCAATAAAATCATTCATCCTGAAGAAGACATGGGGGTACGTGTTGCCCAAGCACTAAACTACCCTATGGTGAGCCGTTACATGTCTTTAGATGATGAGCACTATATTGTAAAAATTGATATTCCAGAGAAGTTAAACGGCATTAATTTGTACGGAATTATGCAGCAAGCCCCTCAAGTAAAAACGCTTCTTGTAAAAAGACAACAGCAGATTTTATTTGAAACCGAAGAGACTTTTACTTTACAAACGCATGATATTCTTATTTTAGAAGGTCATTTACAGCAGCTAAAAAAACTCTCAAATTGTTTCATATAAGAAAACGAACCAGAAAATATGTCTCTTAAGCCTAAACCGCATAAAACACTAAATTTAAGCCCACCTTCTCTGTTAGCACTGGGCTTTCTGGGCTTTATTGTCTTTGGCACATTATTGCTTAAACTTCCTATTGCCAATAACGGACATGTTAGTTGGATGGATGCTCTATTTACGGCGACCTCGGCAGTCACTATTACAGGTCTATCCGTTTTAAATATTCATGAATCTTTTACACTTTTCGGACAGGTCATTATTTTATTATTGATTCAGTCAGGTGGTTTAGGCTTTATGACTTTTGCCATTTTGGCAGCATTAAGTTTATCTCCTAAAGTTGGCCTTAAACAGCAAATGATGGCTCAAGATAGCCTTGGGCAGACTAGTCTTTCAAAGGTTACTTTTGTAGCAAAAGGTGTTGTTACTTACACACTTCTTTTTGAACTGATTGGAACAGTGATCTTAACTACCGCATTTACACCGATTTATGGCTTTGCTCGAGGACTATATTATGCAGTTTTCTATAGTATCTCATCATTTAACAATGCGGGTTTTTCACTATTTAGCAACAGTTTAGTTAACTTCCAAAGCAACTACCTTATATGTATTACGATTAGTTTGCTCTATACATTAGGTGGACTGGGTTTTTTAGTCCTCATGGATATCAAACAAAATAAAAAATGGAAAAAACTCAGTCCAAATAGCAAACTCATCCTAACAACTATTGCGATTATTAATTTGGTTGCCTTTGTATTAATTTGGGTTTTGGAAGCACAAAATCCTCATACCTTAGGTCTGCTCAATGTAGGTGATCAAGCTTTAAATGCATGGTTTCAAGCGACTGTTCCACGTTCTTCAGGGTTCAATACTATTGATACTGGAGCAATGACCAACAGTAGTTCTTTACTTATGATGCTACTCATGTTCATCGGTGGAGGTTCACTCAGTACTGCTGGAGGTATAAAAGTCGGCACCTTTATCATATTAGTTTTAAGTGTACTTTCCTTTTTAAGACGTACCGATGAAATCAGGGTTTTCAATCACTCCGTTTCTCACGAAACTACTTATAAAGCCTTAGCTGTCACCGCAATTACCAGTATTCTCATATTTATCGGGTTCTTTATTCTTTTACTTTTAGAACCTAAAGCAGACTTTATGAACTTATTATTTGAAGTCGTTTCAGCAGCCTGTACGGTAGGCCTTTCTCGCGGTATCACGCCAGATTTACACAATGGTAGTTTATTTATTTTAAGCCTACTTATGTTTGCAGGCCGTTTAGGCCCCTTAACACTCGCCTATTTAATTGCTACTCCTAAAAAAAGCCGTCTCAAACATCCTCAAGCCAACATTCAAATTGGTTAATAAAAAAGCCGCTGTAAAAGCGGCATTTTTATAGGTCAAACTTAGTACCAGTTCATGAGTGAAACACCCAAGCCGGCATAAGTTGCACGATGGTTATAGTCAATTAAGCTTTCACCATAACCATTAAATAATTGGAAGTGTCCGCGCAGCTTGCCACTAATCGGGAAAGCCCAGTCAAACTGAACAGCACCATGAGAATCATCACCACCTTTTAAAGAGTGACGTAGCATTAATGAGAAGTCATTTTGCTTCCATTTATAAAAAGCAGTTAAATCACCACGACCGATGTAATCTTCCATATCTGGATTGTTATCATCTTTGCTGTCTTCTTCAAGGCGTATCCATGGACGAAGCATTAAAGCAAAGTTACCGCGTTCTAAACCCACATTAAAGATGACACGGTTCCAACTACGAGATAAAGGATCTGAACGTCCATTTGATTGGTGATTTAAAGTTACCCCAAGCAACCGACCATCTAAGCCAAGCAACTCATAGTTTGTTCTAAACATTAAACTTGCTTCTGGCTCATAGTTCGTTTCACGGAATGGACGAGACTCTTCAGCATTAAAGGTCTGCCAACGTGAAGATTGGGTATAACCTACCCACAAGTCACCATTGTTGCCAAAAATATTTTCCCAAGCTTTCGTTTTCAAAGAAATCTGAAATTTACTTTCAGTTGATTTAAGGTTTTGGGCCTCTGTCACCGTATTATTTGGGTTGGGACTGCTTGGAAACTCATTTTTATCGCTCGTCCAGAAAACTGGTAGCAAGTAAACAGGTTGATAAGCACGAATATTCCAAACACCCAGTTTGCTTTTTTCAGACAACTCCCAACGTTGATCTAGTAAAGACGTAGTAGGTTCAAGTGTAGGTGCCTTACCAATTACTTTGATATTACTTACCTTATCTACAACCTTTTCTTTAAATGTTTCAGGTTGAACAACAGGTTTATCAATTTTTTTAACAGGCTCTGGTACTACTGCGGCTTGAACTACTGGTAAGGCCGATGGTTTAAACACAGCATCATAACAAGCTAGGCGATCAGCATTCGAAGCAAGGGCAACACATGCATCTACACTCGCAGGTTTTACAGGGGCTAAGGTGTCGGCATATGCCACCGACGCACATAAACAGCTAAGCAGGGTTCCCATACTTAGCTGTAAAGATGTGCGTTCAAATTGTCTGAACGCCATGTTCATCTCCAATTTTTATTTTAATTAACTTGTTTGATCGTAAAACCCAGTTGTTGCAATTCATCACGTTTTGCAAAAGGTGCAACGACAGCTTTTACAGGTGCTTGTTCAATTAAATATTGACGCGCAACACGTTGTAAATCTTCTAAAGTTACATGCAATAATCTTTCACGTAATGTACGACGGAAAGTCGGAGTTCTTGCATGCAACAATGCATAACACGCTGTTATTGCTTCACCTGCTGGTGAACCAGGTTTGTCCATACTTGCCACCAGACCAAGAATTGCTTCTTCAAGCTGATGAGGTTGTTGCTCTGTGTTTAACAACCATTGCACGCTCGCTTCAAAATCTTTAAAAGTCTCAGCTAAGCGTGGGTCACGGTAACTAAAGAAACGGAATGAACATGCATTTCCGTCATAACTAGCCCCCCCACCATAAGCACCACCTTTTTCACGGATAGCACTGTGCAAGAAACCATTACGCAAGTAAGCTGCCAATACCATTAGAGGTGCCGCATCTGGATGAGATACTTCCACAGCTTGATATGCAGAGGCACAGAACTGAACATTGGTTTGAATTAACCAAGCTTCATGTTCATTATCATTTTCTTGCTCAACTTGGGTTAACTCAGTCGCTGCTGTATCAACGTTTAATTTATCCCAAACATTTTGTATTTCTTCAACTAAACGCTCTGACTGATGCTCTTCACATACGAGCAGGAACTGTTTAGGTGCTTGCAATAATTTTGTATGAATATGCTTCAATTCAGCAATAAGCGCATCATAAGCAGCATCATCTTGGGTAATTTTAGTAACAAGCTCGCCTAACCAGTTCAACGCACCTAAGCCAGTGTTTTGATAGTCGCGTTGAGCTAACGCACTCATATTACGAGAAGCAATCTGCATTGCATAACTATGACCAGCACCAGATAAACGAGACTGCCAGCGTGTCTTACGTTGCTGCAATAACTCAATGATTCGCTCTTTTTCATCAAAACGGAGTTGTTCAAATGCTAATTTCAATAAATGAATTGCATCAAACTTTTGAGTTAGAGATTTGGTCGTTAATGTTAACCAAGCGCTAATTTTATCTTTATCATCAACTTTACTGCGTAAAGAAGCGCCCATTCCTAAACCGCCACTTACAGCTGTTTGTAAATTTTGTAGTTCAAGATAGTCATACTCACCTGCACCAACCTCTCCCATTAAAATAGAAAGTAAATTGAAATATGGTGACTTAACCACATCATCAGGAATTTGAATAAGTACTTGTTGATAGTAAATGCCATTCGTTCCGGCATGATACAAATTCAACGGCGTATCCATTCGATTACAGATAATTTCACGCAATTGACCTTGTACAATATGCAAGTCAGCTGGCACGTCTTCTAGACCTACTTTTGGCAACAGTTCAAGATTATCTGGTGTATCTTGACGCTCTTGCAATGCCTTGGTTTTAGCGATGATCTCTGCTTTATCTTCTTCAGTTAGCTTTTCACCAATCGCAGCTAAACGTGCTTTTTCAGCTTCTTGCTCTTTCGCCGACTTGGTTGCATCCGGTACTAAAGTCATTTGCACGCGGTGCGGATTATCTAATAAATGGGTTTGAATCAGGTTAGATAACCACATTGGGTCTTGAAGTTCTTCTTTGACCTGAGCAATGGCACTATCAACATCCCAAATTTGAATCGGATCGTTATGGTGAATCGCACCACTTAAACCATTTAAAATTAGGCTTAAGCCATATGGTGTACCATCACCATTAATTTCACGTTGGTGTAACTCGATTTGATGCAAAATTGCATCAACTAACGATGAGTCAATTGGTTTTGCAGCTACTTCACGTAAAACGTTTAAAACACCATCTCTAAAGCTCTGTGCATGCTCTGGATTTGAACCTTGAACACCACAGTAGAACGTCATTTCAAAGTTACTATCGTCTACACCCATTAAAGGACCAGTCGACTGAGCATAGCCACAAGTTTCTAAATAATGACGAAGTGGTGAAGCTGAGTTTTCGAGTAAAACGCCTTCTACTAATCGCATACCCAGACGAAGTTTAATGTCACTCGCCTGAGGTAATAACCACGACAATACATGGTAAGTTTTGTCCTTTAACTCATCGCCATCAACAGCATAAGTTTCAGTGACTTCAACAGGTGCCGTTAAGCGTTTTTCTGGTTTCGAATATAAAGTTGTACCAGCAGTGAACTTATGTAGAGCCAATTTTTCAAATTGCTCTTGTAATTCATAGGCGGTTTGGTTACCAAAAGTCATAAATACCGCATTACTCGGATGATAATGGGTTTTATAAAATTCAACCAATTGTTCATACGTTAAGTCAGGAATATCTTTTGGATCACCGCCTGAGTTGTAGTGATAAGTGGTTTCAGGGAATAGATGATGAGCCAACTGATGATAAAGCTGATCAGAAGGCGCACTCATTGCACCTTTCATTTCATTGAAGACTACGCCTTTGTATACAGGCTGACCATTTTCAAGTTCAATACGGATACCTTCCTGAGCAAAATCCAGAGGATTCAAATTTGCCGAGAAAGCAGCATCAAGATAAACAGATAATAAGTTTTGGAAATCTTTCTTATTTTGAGTTGCAAATGGATATGCAGTCCAATCTGCTGCTGTAAACGCGTTCATAAAAGTATTTAATGAACGGCGAATCATTAAGAAGAATGGATCACGAACAGGAAACTTTTCAGAGCCACATAAAGCGGTATGCTCTAAAATATGTGCAGTTCCTTTAGAGTCCATAGGTTGTGTTCTGAACGCAACAAGAAATACATTTTCATCATAATCAGTTGCCAAGTGATAATGCACCGCACCTGTGACTTTATGCTTATATTCAGACACTAAAATATCTAATGCTTCAACATGGTGCTGACGTAGCAACTGAAACGCAGGGTGAACAGTTTGAGAAATGGTTTCAGTGACATCTACAGTCATGTGATCTCCTAACATATCGGATAAGTGAATAAGTCTCATTATAGCCTGAGTCGGCTTGAGAATGGCGAATAAAAGCCAAGCAAAACACTATGTTTTTGTTAAGTATTAGTTTTCATAGCCATAGCTTTAATATCAAGCACATAGCCCGCATCGTTGTATCCTATCAGAACAAAACCTTTTAATACTATCTATATCCTACACGACAAATAAAAAAGCTCATCGAAATGATGAGCTTTTTAGAGTTTTTTTAATTAAAAACGATAGCGAAGTGCAACTTGAGCATTTAAAGGATCGCCCATCATGTTCGAATCATTTGCTCCACTATGACCTGACACAAAATAATCGCGATCAAACAAGTTATTTAAGTTTAAGTTCACATCATAACGTTCACTTTGATAACCTAACGCCGCATTTACAACTGCATATCCCGGTAAAACGTTTTTGTTGTCTGGCGCACTAAAACGTGATGATTCACCACGACCACCCACAGCTGCATACCAATGATCATTAATTTGATATTTTAACCATAAGTTAGCAGTATTGTTTGGCGTGAGCGCAGAATGATTGCCTGTAAATCCGATAGTCGATTTTTCAATCTTACCATCCATATACGAATAACCTGCCAATACTGACAATTGATCGGTCAATTGACCTGTTAATGAAAGCTCAACACCTTTGGTTTTTTGCTCACCTGCCAACAATGCTTGATTTGGGTTTGCTGGATCTTGGTTTTGAATATTAGTTTGGCTCATCTCAAACAAAGCCAAGGTTACATTCAACTGATCATTTACATCCCACTTTGCACCAATTTCATAGTTTTCAGTTTTTGTGGGCCTTAAGTCATCACTATTTTTATAAAAAACAAATGAATCAGCCAAAGGTTGGAAAGAGCGGTTATAAGAAGTGTAAAGTGAGATATTATTTACTGGCTGGTAGACCACTCCAATTCGTGGAGAATAAGTATTGTCAGTACGGTTTAAATCTAAATTCATACTCGTTTTATCATCACGATCTTGCGATAGATTGTCATAACGTAAACCCACTAAAACTTTAAGCTGATCTGTCACTGTCATTAGATCTTGCAGATACACGCCGTAGTTTTCAAAAGTATTGCTATTGTTATTACGTGCAGTTGTAGTTCCTGTATTAATAGGCGCCCAATACTCTAATTTAGGATTATATAAATCAGTAGTTGTTTTAGCACCTTGCCAAAGTATCTCATCTTTATGCTGCTTGCTATATTCAGCACCAATTAAGGTATTGTGCTTTAAGAAACCTGTATTAAATACAGCACTCAACTCTTGCTGAACATACACTCCATCTTCATTACGCAAACGTTTATTTTGAGTCAATTGGATTTGATCAGCTGGCAATTTTTGATGTGAATCAACACTATATTGACGGTCTAATGAATAGTTATAGTGACGAACTGCACCATGATATTTAAAATTATCATTAAACTCATGGTCTAAGCTGATAGTTTGGCTTGAGATTTCAGTATCAACATCCCCAACCTCTTTACCATTTAAAGCGCCATAAAAAGTTTTAGGATTTGTTTTAACAGGTTTACCTGTAATCGGGTCTGTTGGGAAACCTTGATCTGCCAAACGGTTATCATGCAAATAGTCGGCCTGAAGTAAAAGTTTGGTTTTATCAGTAATATCCCACTGTACAGATGGAGCAACCGCTTGACGTTTTAAAAAAGCCTGATCACGGTAACCATCTGAATCTTCAACTGCACCAGTTAGACGAACCTTAACATTCTCTGCGACTTTTTCATTTACATCGACTTCTGCGCGGCGTTGCCCTGTTGTACTACCAATCAGGCTCACTTCACGCAAAGATTGATCCATTGGTTTTTTATTAATCTTGTTAACTAAACCACCTGCTGAACCACGTCCATATAATACCGAAGCAGGTCCTTTTAAAACTTCGATCCGCTCTACATTCGACATATCGCGAAAATACAATGCGTCATCGCGAATACCATCTACATAGTTATCGGTGATTGCAGAGAAACCACGAATCATGACCTGATCACGTTGTCCATCTCCTACACTAAAGCTTAAACCTGCAACGTTTTGCAAGGCACCTTGCATTGAGGTAACTGTCTGTTCTCTTAAAACTTGTTTGGGTACAACGTTTACAATTTGAGGGACATCTTTTAATTGCATAAGTCCTTTAGTTGCACTTGATGCTTGCCCCACTTCTTGTTTTAAACTGCTTTCCTTATCAGCTTTGACTGAAATTGTTGGAAGGTTGGTTACTGCCTGTTGATCTGCTTCTAGAGCATATACATGGCTTGTCATAACCCCAACTGATGAAATAAATAAAACTGAACGCTTCATATAAGTTCGCTAAGAAAAATTTCAGGCGAAGTTTCAATGAAACAGTATAGATTTGTAAATATTAGCAAGAATCATTATTAATTGATAATATTTATTAAAAAGATTATTTCAATTGCTTAGGCAAACAATAAAACTCTGCGAGCCGCTGAATAACCTGAATTTTATTCAACAAACTACAGCAAATGTGAGCAATGGTGTAAACTTATCGATCTGATTTTTTATTCTGTGACAACACTTATGGCAACTGTAGATCTTTTTGCAATTGGTAATGCATTAATCGACCAAGAATTTAAAGTTTCTGATGATTTTCTTAGTCAGCAAGGCTTACAAAAAGGCACCATGCAGTTGTCTGATGGTGAAACACAATCTGCCCTTTATGAAAAATTAAAACAAACTCAAGATTACAAAGGTCAAGCAAGTGGCGGCTCTGCTGCAAATACAACTGTAGCGTTTAGTGCATTAGGTGGTAGCGCATTTTATGGTTGCCGCGTTGGTCATGATGAATTAGGTGGAATTTACCTGCAAGGGTTAAATGATGCAGGCATCCAGACTACACCAAAGTCCATCAGTGAAGGGGTGACCGGTACCTGTATGGTCCTGATTAGCCCAGATTCTGAGCGTACTATGCATACCTATTTAGGTATTACCGCTGAGCTCTCTCAAGACCAAATCGATTTTGAACCATTAAAAACAGCAAAATGGCTTTATATTGAAGGCTATCTTTCTACAAGTGAAACAGCACGTAAAGCGGTAAAACAAGCTAGAGAAATTGCAAAAGCTCACGGCGTTAAAATTGCCCTATCTTTATCAGATCCTGCAATGGTTCAATACGCTCGTGAAGGCCTAGAAGAGCTTATGGATGATGGTGTGGATTTATTGTTCTGTAATGAACAAGAAGCCTTAATGTATACCAATACCACTACTGTTGAAGATGCACTTACTCAATTACGTTTTAAAAACCATACTGTTGTGATTACACAAAGTGCAAAAGGTGCTCTAGTTGCAAATCCAACTCACCATTTTCACGTTGCAGGTCGTCATGTTGAAGCTGTAGATACAAATGGTGCGGGTGATGCTTTTGCAGGTGCCTTCCTCTACGCATTAAACCATCATGAAGATTTAACTGCTGCTGCACAGTTAGCCATCTTAATTTCAAGTGAAGTTGTGTCTCAATTTGGTCCTCGTTTAGCCATTAATGACTATGCTAAACTTCTCGAAAATTTTCAGAAGGAATGTGCTTGAAATGGAAAGGATCTGTATGACGGAAGAAGTTCCTGAGCGTGAAGCTAGAGCTTTTGACACTTTACAAGGAACTACTATTTTCATTACACAGCGTGATGGCTCTTTCTACGCCTATCAGAATTTATGCCCACATTTGCAAACCGAACTTGAATACCTAGAAAACCAATTTCTAGATCAAGACCAAGAATATATCCAATGCTCAACCCACGGTGCTTTATTTAACGTGGAGACTGGTGAATGTATTTCAGGTCCTTGTTTAGGTGAGTTTCTAAATAAAGTTGAGATTAAGGTGCATTCAGATGGCGGTATTTATATCGTAGACTGAGATCATCAACATTAGAGTTTCTACCATGGCTGATTTCTTTTTTAATTATTATCTTATGCCATTTCATTTAAGTGTTGTGGCTTTGATATTGCTCAGCGTGGTAGAAACTATTGGTATGTATGTTGGTTTACGACCAAGCCAGCTATTAAAAAAAATTGCGCCAGTTTGGCTTACCAATTCCCCTTTGCTCAATGTTAAATTTTCTAAAGCTCTAATTTTTGTTTTTTTACTCATCAATTTCAGTTTTGCCGGTTATTTTTTACAGCTTTCTTTCTTTGCTATACAGCATTACTTTATCACTCCGTTTTACTTAATCATCCCTGCACTGGTCATCGCGATTTTCTTTACCGTATTTATGATTCACTGCCTTGATCAAGTCATTAAGCCCAAGCTTACACATACCAACTATAACCTTTTAGGGCGTCTAGCAACTATTTCCAGTGGTAGTGCAAGACCTGGTTTTTCAGCGCAAGCCCGTGTACGTGATGAGTTCGGACAACTGCACTATGTCCAGGTTGAACCTGAGTATGGTGAGTTAGAACTATATTCACAAGTCATCCTTATCAAAGTGCATAAAAGCCATTATGTTGCCAAGAAAATTTCTGTTTCGAATGACCTTTTCGCGCCTGATTAATTATTAATAATTCTTCTCGTCTTTTATTGCTTTTAAAAGGTGTAATTATTGCCTTTATTTTACTGTTATTTTAATTGAATATTAAACCAACCATTTTAGTTAGAAATAAAAAAATACTTTATTATATCCAACCTTTTTAATCAGAATTAAATATAAATCAAACTATTTTAATCAACTTAATATTTTTATTTACAAGTGTTTTAGTTGGATTTAATAATTAATTCAAACTATTTTAGTCAGATATTTTATCAATAATTATTTTAAATTACTAACCACATGATTTTTATTACAAAAATAATTAAGTTTTTATTTAAAATATATTTATTGTTTATTTTTAATATATTTTGATTAATAATGAAATTAATATGTATCGAGGTTTATTTTATGAGCCTTAAAAATCTAGATATTAACTCCCGATTAATTAGAGAAATCGCAATTATTCTAATAATTAAAGTCGCGCTTCTCTTAACAATCAAACATATTTGGTTTGACGCTCCTACTATCCCCAAAAATTTTGACAATCAGGTCGCCGAGCATATTGCAGGCGATAACTCTTCCCCCATTAAGGAGACACGTTGATGATTTCTGAAAGCGTGGTTGATCTTTCGCGGTTCCAATTTGCCATGACCGCAATGTATCACTTTCTTTTCGTACCTTTGACCCTAGGCCTTGCGTTTATTCTGGCTATTATGGAAACCACTTACGTTATATCTGGTAAAGAGATTTACAAGGATATGACTAAGTTTTGGGGAAAACTATTTGGTATTAACTTTGCCTTAGGCGTAACTACAGGCTTAACCATGGAGTTCCAATTCGGAACAAACTGGGCATATTACTCTCATTATGTAGGTGATATATTCGGTGCGCCATTAGCAATTGAAGGTTTAATGGCATTCTTCCTTGAGTCTACATTTATCGGTCTATTCTTTTTTGGATGGGACCGCTTAAGTAAAGTTCAACATCTAGGAGTAACTTGGTTAGTTGCCCTAGGTTCTAACATGTCAGCGCTCTGGATTTTAGTTGCGAATGGCTGGATGCAAAACCCTGTAGGTGCAGCATTTAACTTTGAAACCATGCGTATGGAGCTTGTAGATTTCGGTGCACTTATTTTCAACCCGGTTGCACAGGTTAAATTTGTACACACTGTTTCTGCCGGATATGTAACAGGTGCGATTTTCGTACTCGCCATTTCAAGCTACTATCTACTCAAAAAACGTGACCTTCCTTTCGCACGTCGTTCATTTGCAATTGCTGCCATTTTTGGCCTTGCTTCTACACTTTCAGTAATTTTACTCGGTGACGAGTCGGGTTATGAGTTAGGTGATGTTCAAAAAACTAAACTCGCTGCAATTGAAGCCGAATGGGATACTCATCCTGCTCCTGCTCCGTTTACTTTGTTTGGTGTACCAAACCATGAAGAAATGCGAACAGATTATGCAGTTAAAATTCCATACGCATTAGGCCTCATCGCCACTCGTTCAACTACCAAAGAAGTTACTGGTTTAAAAGACTTAATGCAGCAGCACGAAGTTCGTATTCGTAACGGTATGCTTGCTTATGCTGAACTTGAAAAATTACGTGCTGGTGATCGCTCACCAGAGTTATTAGCTTCATTTGAGAAAAATCAAAAGGACTTAGGCTATGGTCTACTTCTTAAGAAATATGCTCCGAATGTAGTCGATGCAAGCGAGCAGCACATTCAAGCAGCGGTAAAAGATACTATTCCGAATGTTACAGCTCTGTTTTTCTCTTTCCGTGCAATGGTTGCTTCTGGCTTCTTAATGCTGCTTCTTTTCATTTTAGCAACTTGGGCAGTAGCGAAAAGAAATGCTGAGAATAAACCTTGGCTACTTAAATATGCATTATTTGCCCTACCACTTCCATGGATTGCTGCACAAACCGGTTGGTATGTAGCAGAGGGCGGCCGTCAGCCGTGGTCTATTGGTGAAATTTTACCTACGGACTTATCAGCTTCAAGTTTAAGTACAGGTGATGTATGGGGCTCAATTCTCGCCCTAGCAGCGTTCTATACCGTACTTTTGATTATTGAAATGTACTTAATGATTAAGTTTGCTCGCTTAGGCCCAAGCTCACTTCACACTGGTAAATACCATTTTGAAAAACAAGAGCCAAAAGCAGCTGTTAATGGGGAGGCTTTATCATGATTGAATATGAACTCCTAAAAATCATATGGTGGGTGTTAGTTGGAGTCCTACTCATTGGATTTGCCCTAACCGATGGTTTCGATATGGGCTCAATGGCACTCATGCCTTTTGTTGGTAAAACTGATAACGAACGCCGTGCTGCTATTAATACAATCGCACCCCACTGGGATGGTAATCAGGTCTGGTTTATCACTGCTGGTGGTGCACTATTTGCAGCTTGGCCAATGGTATACTCGGTCGCATTTTCCGGAATGTATTGGGCCTTATTACTTGTGCTATTTGCCCTGTTCTTACGTCCTGTAGGTTTTGACTATCGTTCTAAACTTGAAAATACCCAATGGCGCAACTCTTGGGACTGGGGACTTTGTATTGGTGGTGCCGTACCAGCGCTTGTTTTTGGTGTTGCCTTTGGTAATTTATTCTTAGGTATTCCTT
Organism: Acinetobacter sp. AOR01_HL; assembly: GCF_027855455.1. Lineage (NCBI taxonomy): Bacteria > Pseudomonadati > Pseudomonadota > Gammaproteobacteria > Moraxellales > Moraxellaceae > Acinetobacter > Acinetobacter sp. AOR01_HL. The sequence goes on from NZ_JAKTIM010000017.1 coordinate 84,384, forward strand.
TTAATTTAGACAGTACATTACGCTCGGAATATTCAGGTAGCTTCCTTGCTCTTCTTAACCCATTTGCTTTAGTTTGCGGTATTGTCAGCCTTTCTATGTTGTGTGCTCATGGCGGCGCTTGGCTTATGCTACGCACAGACGGCGCCTTGAAACAACGCTCTGCTAAAGCAACTCAAATTATGGCAGCCATATTTTTAGTTTGTTTCCTTGTAATTGGAGCATGGTTGTACTTTGGCCAAGTCCCGGGTTATAGCTATGCTGCTGCAGTTGATCCAAACGCAGCACTTAACCCTTTAGCCAAAGAAGTAGTCACAAACAATAACCCAGGCTGGATGAATAACTACAGCAGCTATCCGATTACAAAAGTAGCTCCTGTACTGGCAATTTTAGGGGCAATTATTGCCTTCTTTACAGCATCAAAAGCCAAAGCAGGTTTAAGTTTTGCTGGCACAAGCTTAATGATTGTAGGTGCGATTTTAACTGCCGGTTTTGCACTCTTCCCATTTTTATTGCCATCGAGTGTTAATCCAAACTCTAGCTTAACAATGTGGGATGCCGTATCAAGTCATCGTACTTTAGGGGTTATGACTGTTGCTGCATGCATATTCGTTCCGATCATTTTGATCTACACCAGTTGGTCGTATTACAAAATGTGGGGCGTTATTACTAACAAACATATCGAGTCAAACTCGCATAGCCTGTACTAATAAGGAGAAGCAAATGTGGTATTTCGCATGGATTCTTGGGATTTTGATGGCATGTTTCGCGGGTGTATTGAGCGCTCTTTATATCGAACATCATCAAAATTTAGATGAGGAATAAATCATGGCAACCGCAATGACAGCATCAAATCAACGAAAAGCTCAAGCATTCGCAATGGCCATTTCATTTCTGTTGGCATTGCCACTTGCTGTAATTTTACTGGTGCATCCTTCCCTCATGTTAGATGCAAACGGACACTACAATCATAGCCAGCTTATGCTGGTGATGGTGGGTATTTCCGGAGGCTTCATTTATGGAGTGGGTTTTGTGCCGCACTTCTGGTTATGGAAATGGTTGTTTAGTCCATGGATAGCTTGGCCTCTCATGCTTTTAGGCTATTACATCTGGTTTCTAACCTAAACAAAAAGGACCTCATTTGAGGTCCTTTTTCATTTCGATTAGTTTAATTGGTATAAGTGGTAATCCAACATTTGCGTCAAGCGGATATGGTTCATGATTACCTGTTTTTATATATCCGCGTCTTTCATAATAAGCAATTAACTCTGAACGCACATTTAAAACATACATGATTGCGCTGTCCAATTCAGGTACTTTGTGTAAAGCAAATTGTTCAGCATACTCCAAAACAGAACGCCCTATTTTCATATTCTGAACATGCGGATCTGTACAAAATGTTCCTATCTCAACTGTATTACTTTGAAATGTAAGACCAATACATGTAACAACTTTTGAAGAATCTATTTCTCCAATTAATAATACTGAATTAGGTAATTCTAATTGATGTTTCAATTGCTCTTTATTAATACGTTGCCCTTTTACATATTCAACTTCAGTAGTCCAGCTTCTACCTTGTTGTTCTCTATATGACTGATTAATCAACTCTACTAGTGTTGGGATGTCACTAAATTCTGCTAAACGGAAATTTAATTTGATCATAAATATACTTAGGCTATTTAAAATATTCTAAAAATAAAGCCGATATTAAATCGGCTTTATTTTGAATAGCAATTAATTCGACTGCTCAGCTAACCAAGCCATAAACTTTTGGCGCTCTGCTTTAGAAGATTTTTTCCAAATTTCTGTCAAACGCTGATCATTAGTTTGTGCTACACCAGTAGCAGGCATGGTTGTTGCAACAGGCGCAATAGCTTGAGTCGTGGTAGGTTTTGCAGCAGCATACACAGCGTCAGGTTGCTGTTTAGATGATTTAGTCGTGAAATCAGTAACCTTACCTAGCAATCCCGATGCAAACCACGGTCTTGCCTCATTATTGGCACCAGTTTGTTGAACAATTAACTCATTGTTTGAATTATATAAAGCCACTGTAGGTTGCTCAGCATATTTTTTGGCTTGTTCAAATTGTTTTGGAGCATCTACCATTGCAAGCTTATAAGTTTGACCATCTTTGAGCGCTGGAGTTTGAATAGTAACTACTCCTGACTTAACAATATCGTGTTCGCCACTTAAATGCTCAAAATATTCTTGATAACGTACACTTAGGCTTGTCTCACCAGCATCGACTTTATAATTATTTTTAGAAGAACGGAATAATCCAGAGTTGACTTCCTGACCATTCACCGCAAGGATTACGATTTCCTCTGGCGCTGTAATTGTAACTGCTGAAAATACTGAACCGCTGAGTAATAAACCCATAGCAGCGACACTTAATCTTAAAGTCATCTGTTCACGTCTCTGTAATATTTAATAGTTTGTAAAAACATGAGCAATATGCAATATGATTATGACGATTTTATGACAACCTCCTGTTTACAAAGCCGCCGCTCAAGCTTTTAAAATATTTTTTGAATTCTAATAAACATATACTTTATTGATCATTAATTTCTAACTAACTTTAAAAGCATAAAAAAAAGAGTACCCTCTAGGTACTCTTTTCATCCACTCAATTTAGTTGAATGTTTTAAAACGATCTTCATCGCTAATAAATGCTTTTTCACCAGCTGGTGCTTCAACAGAACCAAATACAAGTTGAGCACGTAATTTCCAAGTTGCTGGAACATCAAATGCTTCAGCAGCATCAGCATCAACAATCGGGTTATAATGCTGTAACGATGCACCTAAACCAAGTTCTGAAAGCGCAGTCCAAGTCGCAAACTGAGCAATTGCACTTGAATGTTCAGACCAAACTGGGAAGTTATCTGCATATAATTCAAATTGCTCTTGCAAGCTTTTAACAACAGCTTGATCTTCATAAAATAGTACTGTACCAACACCAGCAACGAAGCTATCAATCTTTGCATTTGTACCGGCAAAGGCATCTGCAGGAACAATTTTACGTAATGCTTCACGGACTAAATTCCAAAATTTAGCATGTGATTCACCATAAAGAGTAACAACACGTGAAGATTGAGAGTTGAACGCTGATGGGCTATGTTTAACCGCTTCACGAATAGTTTCTTCAATTTTTGTGCGATCTAATGCAACATTTTTACCAATTGCATAAATAGTACGACGGTTTTTAATTTTATCTAAGAAAGTAGACATTTTTTATTTCCTACCTATTTAATTGACCAGGGGCCGTTGTTTGGGAATGAATATAGTCTATGGAACTCATTTCTTATAATCAGCATTAAAAATATGACAGTTCGTTTTATTTTCGCAACAATAAAAAAAGATATGGATATAAAAAAACCTCACTATTTTGTGAGGTTTTTCTTAAGTCTTGGCTAAGAATTATTTTTCAGTTTCAAATAGTGCTGCAACAAACGATTTCGCCGAGAATGGTCTTAAATCATCAATTTTTTCACCCACACCAATGAAACGAATTGGCACATGAGTACGACTAGCAATATTAAATAATACTCCACCTTTTGCTGTACCATCCAACTTAGTAATGGTAATACCTGTTAAACCGACAGCCTGGTCAAATTCTTGTACTTGGTTGATTGCATTTTGTCCAGTACCCGCATCTACAACCAACATAATTTCATGAGGCGCTGTTGCATCAATTTTTTGCATAACACGCTTAACTTTCTTAAGCTCTTCCATCAAATTACTTTTGTTATGCAAACGGCCCGCAGTATCTGCAATCAGTACATCAATACCTTTAGCTCGCGCACTTTCAAAAGCATCAAAAATAACTGATGCACTATCGGCACCATGACCTTGAGCAACTACAGCAATATCGTTACGCTCACCCCAGATTTGCAATTGTTCAGTAGCAGCAGCACGGAATGTATCACCTGCCGCCAACATCACTTTTTTGCCTTCACCTTGTAAACGCTTCGCTAATTTACCAATTGTTGTCGTTTTTCCAACACCATTTACCCCAACCATTAAAATCACATAAGGTGATTTATTAGGGTCAATATGCAAAGGCTTCACACGTGGAGCAAGCAAAGCAACCAACTCTTCTTGCAAAGCTTTATAAAGTGAATGTGAATAGATCAAATCACCACGAGCAGTACGTTCAGTTAAGTTGGTAATAATCGTTTTTGTTGCATCAACACCAATATCTGCAACTAATAATTGCTCTTCGACTTCTTCAAGCAACTCATCATCAATTTCTTTCCCACCAATTAAGATATTAACCATCCCATCGGTGAAATTACGGCGAGTTTTGCTCAAGCCTTCTTTCATTCGTCCAAAGAAACCAGATTTTGGTTGCTCAGGTTCTGTAGAAGGTGCAGCCTCGACCACTTCTTCAGCTTTTACTTCTTGCTTAACAGGTGACTCAACGATAGGAACATCGATAGCAGGTAAATTAGGCAATGTGACATCGTCATCCCCGATCTCAGCATCTATCAAGAATTTATTTTGCATATTCGATTGTTGTTGCATGCCGATTCCTTGAAAAGCAGCGTGTTAAAAAACGGAAAGTTTAGCATAAATTCAAATTTTTGCCTGCTTCAATAGCGTGCAAAACCTTTTTGAAATAAAGACAATACTTATTGAGTATCTTCTTGCGCTAATGCAGGATATTGCTTGATATGATTATGTTCAAACTGATAAGCATGCATTAACTTTAAATACTCTGCTCTATGAATTTCTGATTGAGCCATAATCAACTCGGCCATATCTTGAGTTCTTGGATAAGTAGCCTGTCGAGAAAGTTGCACAATTCGTTGATACTGTTCTGAATTCACAGGACGTAGTAATGCCAAATAAGACAGCATAAAAATACAGCCAATGATAATAATCACAACCAGATTAAAACATTGATCTGCCTTTAACTCAGACTTTAATTTAAGAAAATTTTCTTTGAATGTGAGCATGACCTACCTCTAATGAATGTAGTGTAGGGTTCAATGCACTTCAGCACAAGGTCAAAATCCAGTAAGGCTATTATTCTTTAACCTTACTGGATGACAATTGCTAGCCCATTAAGGAACGAATTACAGAGAAGTATAAAATTGCAGCAATAATAACTAATACTAATAGCATAGCAAAAATACTTAAACCTTCTTCTGCATCTGCTGGGTGCAATTCATCTTCATCTGCAATTTTTCTAAGTTCACCATCATAAACTTGATAGAACCAAGCTTTTTGATTAGGGTCTAATTGACGAGCATAGTCGAAAACCCGTTTCCTTTGTGCTAAACAATAATCCCCTAAATGTATTTCTTGATGGAAAATTGCTTCGTCTAATAATTTACGATGGTAATGGGCAAGTTCTATGATTTGCTCCTCTTTAGGAGGATTATCAAAAACAAAGCCATCAATAGTATTTGTCATAGTTATTCTCCTTGTCTTTTATTCTCATATTGATTTTACTCAAAATTATTTGTGAATAATGTTTAATCATGTATCCTAATAGTGAACTAATTGATGCTTCTCAATAGTTGACAAATCCATTAATTTGTAATATTAGTTTAACAATTCTAAGTTAAATTAGTTCAAAGGCAGTGGCCTTTAGAAAAAGTAATCATAATTACAATAAGGAGTTTTATATGATTCAACGTATCTCTCATCATGATTTAGAACATGTATACGCAACTGCGGTTAACACAATTCAGTCTCAAATGAATTTCCAAGATGCAGTTGCACAGTTAGAAGAAGTTGCTCGTGCTGGTCACGGTAAAGCTGCTTTGTTCTTAGCAGAACTATACTACCAAGGTTTCCGTGTTGAACGTGATTCCATGAAAGCACAATACTGGCAGAAACTAGCCACGATGCAAGCATAAAGAAACGTCACTTAGGTGGCGTTTTTTTATACCTGTAAAAAGTTCAATACAAATTAACCATAACTATATTCATCTTGCGCTTCGCCAAAGCTTTAGTCCCTTTGTCTTGCTCAGGTGGCGTTTTTTATACCTATACAAAACCCAAATTACCTATTTGCCTAAAGCCTTACTTCGCCACTACAGTCGTGACTTAGAAATTACCCCTTATCCAGCATTTATTTGTATAGATATTTCTACTCATCAATATTTGTTTACGATTTGACACCTGTTTAAACTGAAATGTCATGTGGTTCTCTTATAATAAGCAGGACAAGTTGAAAACCTTTAAATTTAAAATGAACAGATTAAGTAATCTACAACCGGTTTCTAAAGACTTGATGATCAAGATTTATATTTTAAGAACCATGATGTACTGCGGGGTTCTGTGGGGACTATTTGATGAAGGCTGGGCCATTAAATCAGATCAGGAAGATTTTATTTTTCCGTTCTGGCTAAATGGAGTACAAGCACATCGATACGCCAAAACTCACTGGCCCAATTACAAGCCAAGAAAAATTACCCCAAAAGACTTCCATGAATCTTTATTACCTACTTTAACACGGTTAAAAGTCACTCCTGCTTTATTTAACTCATCTCATCGCAAGTTGAAGTTATCTACACAGCAAATGCATCATTTCTTTTTTAATCATCCGAAATGGCAGGTAGCTTAAAGTTTCTTTGAGCTACCCAAGATAGCGTGCTTTTTGAACGCTTAAGCATAAAACTTATATTTGAATGACTAGCAAGTCTTTGCATTTTTCAAAAATCGAGCTAATTTAAATCAAAATGATAAAACAACAGGACAGAAGAAATGACTATCGTTGCACAAGTAATTAAGAACAAATCTGAACAAGCCATTTTTACAATTTCACCCGAAGCAACTGTCCTCGAAGCAATTACGATTATGGCTGAAAAAGGTATTGGTGCTTTAGTCGTAGCAGAAGGTGAACAGGTTGTCGGTATCCTATCTGAACGTGATTACACACGAAAAGTAACGCTTATGGAGCGTTCGTCTTATAGCACTACAGTTGCTGAAATTATGACAGCAAAAGTGATTACGGTAGGTTTAAATAATACGGTTGAAGAATGTTTACAGCTTATGACCGATCGTCATTTACGCCACTTACCTGTATTAGATAATGGAAAATTGGTTGGTTTCATTTCAATTGGTGATTTGGTTAAAGCCGCTATGGAAGATCAGAAAGTTTTGATTGAACAATTAAAGCAATATATTTCAGGCTAAATACAAAAATAAAAATGGGCGATTAACGCCCATTTTTATTGTCCTTAAACTTAAAGATAATTCGTAATTAATGCGACTAAACGCTCTAGCAAAATATCAGCTTGAGCTTGTGTCATGTTAATTGGCGGTAATAAACGCACCACCGAACCTGCCGTAACGTTAATAATAAGTTTGTATTCATCACGAGCAATCGCAACGAGCTCAGCACAATCTTTAGGTAATTGGATACCAATCATCATACCGAAACCACGTACTTGCACATTCTTATCCGACAATTGAGCACGTAATTGGTCAACAATATAATTACCCACTACTGCTGCATTCTCTACTGCATTCTCCTTCTGGATCGTATCAATTACCGTGTAAACCACACGAGAACCCAGTACTGTACCACCATAAGTAGAACCATGACTGCCAGGCCCTAACAACCCTACCGCTTTACCTTGAGTCATTACAGCACCCACTGGAAAACCGTTACCCAAACCTTTTGCAGTAGTCAAAACATCCGGAATAATATTTGTATGTTGATACGCAAAGTATTTACCAGTACGGCCATTACCAGTTTGGATTTCATCTAGCATCATTAACCAGTTGTGCTGGTTACAAATTTGGCGAACTTCTTCTAAATAGCTAAATCCTTGTGGTGCAGTATTAATACCACCTTCACCTTGAATTGGTTCAATTAAAATAGCAACGATATCTGGATGCTGTAAGGCAGCCTCTTGGATGGCTTCAATATCACCAAATGGCACTCGAACAAAGCCTTCCACTAAAGGTGCAAAACCGTCTTGTACTTTCTTGTTACCAGTTGCTGAAAGTGTCGCTAAAGTACGTCCATGAAATGACTGCTCAGCAACAATAATCTTTGGCAAGCTTATACCTTGTTGAGTACCAAATTTACGAGCAATTTTAATTGCCCCTTCATTTGACTCGGCGCCGCTGTTTGAAAAGAAAATTTCTTCCATACCTGAAACTTCAGCAAGCTTTTGAGCAGCCGCAGTTTGCCAAGGAATTTCAAACAAATTACTCGTATGCACTAGTGTAGCTGCTTGCTCTGCAATGGCTTCTGCAATAGCAGGATGAGCGTGCCCTAAACCACATACAGCAATACCAGTGAGTGCATCTAAATATTCTGTACCATCTTGTGTATAAAGATACGCCCCTCGGCCTCGAACAAAACTGATCGCTTGGCGACCATAAGTAGCCATTAAATGTGTTGGTTGATCAGGTTGTACTGGAGCTAGGGTAATATCAGTCATCACGAACTCTGTCTGTATGAGGTTTTAAGAAGGGTTTATATAAACAAAAACTTGCACTGATGAAAAGTCTCATCATTCATTTATCTAAAATTTCGTCTGCTTTTTGCTATCGCTTCGGTTTATACAATAAAATATTGAATATTCTGTGCAACTTTAAGCAACAAGGCGGTTTGCAAAGCGATGTGAACACCCCCTATAATGCTGCAAGATTAGTTGAGGATCTATTTATGACTGAACAAGCACGTGATACTGAAGCGTTAATTCGCGATCAAATTGCGAAGCATCCCGTTTTACTTTACATGAAAGGCACTCCACAGTTTCCACAATGTGGTTTCTCTGCACGTGCAGTAGAGGCGCTCAGTCAAATTGGTCGTCCATTTGCATATGTGAACATCTTAGAAAACCCTGATATTCGTGCAACTTTACCAAAAATTGCAAACTGGCCTACTTTCCCACAATTATGGGTAAACGGCGAGCTTATTGGTGGTAGCGATATCATGCTTGAAATGTTCCAAAATGGCGAATTAAAACCATTAATCGAACAATACAGCGCAGCTCCAGAAGCTTAATAATAAAAAAGCCAATCAAAAGATTGGCTTTTTTATACTTATAAATTTAACAATCACTTATACCGACATAACGAAATAGTCCATCTACACCAAGATCTGCTTTTAAAATAGTTAAATTTTTATATGGTGTAGTCGTTATCGCATCAAAAATATTCATGTTCGGATCTTCATGTAACTTATCTACGTTTTGATTCATAACTTCTTCAAAACGGTCAGCAACAAATTCAAATCCTAAGTCCATTGCAATAAATACTGTATGTTCACAAGGTTGAACATATTGCTCTTGTGTCCAATCAATAACAGCAAGCTTACAAATCGGGCAAATAATATTAGCGGTTGCGTTCTCTAATTCAACTAACTGGTAAGACATATTATTTAAAAAATCGAGAAAAATATATTTTAGGAGAATTAGCCTATAAGCGCCATATTTGCTTATTAATTTAAGAAAATAAATTACAAAATAATTTCAATGTAATTACAATGAAATTTCAAATTATTTAATACTCTCTTTTAAGGTTTATTTATAAGCTTTTTACAAAAAATTAAAATCAAACTTTATCGTTGCAAAAGTAATAATGTAAAATCTTTAGTGTTGCATAAATAGGATATTTTAATGCTCACAGATCTTGATGATTTTTATTGTTTTGCCCTTGTTGTTGAGCATGGTGGATTTAGTGCCGCCGAACGTGTTACGGATATTCCAAAATCAAAATTAAGTCGTCGTGTTTATAACTTAGAGGAAAATTTAGGGGTTCGCTTAATTCAGCGCAGTTCTCGTCATTTTGCAGTTACCGATATTGGTATGGATATTTATAGACACGCCCAAGTCATGATGAATGCCGCACAAGCAGCTCATGATTTGGTTGATCACTTAAGTATTCAACCTAGGGGGGTAGTCAAAGTAAGCGTTCCTGTAGACATAGCACAAAATCAGCTACCCAAAATTTTACCGGCATTTTTAAAAAAATATCCTGAAATTCGTTTACAACTTATTGTAAGTAATCGACGCGTTGATGTAATTAATGAAGGGATTGATATTGCTCTACGGGTCAGATCTAAACTAGATGATGACCCTAGTCTGGTACTAAGACAGTTTGCGCTAATAGAACAAAGTCTCTTTGCAAGCCAAGCTTATTTAAATGAGTTTGGTAATATTAAGTCACCTGATGAGTTAAGTGATCATCGTATTTTAAGCTTGTCTGAAGAGCATTTAGATCAACAATTTATATTGCATGGCCCAGACAACCAACTGAAGAAAGTGAAAGTTAGCCCAACCATCATGGGAACAAATATTTATATGCTTGCCCAACTTGCAAGTCAAAATTGTGGTATTGCCTTGTTACCTGACACAGCAGCTGAGGATTTTGTAAAATCAGGTCAGCTTGTGCAAATCTTGCCAGATTGGAAAGCAGCCCACGGTATATTCCATGCTGTTTATCCGTCACGAAGAGGCTTACTGCCAGCTGTACGTGTATTTATTGATTATTTGGTAGAACATCTTTCAGAACATCCATAAATCAAAGCCGCATAAAAAAGTTCGATAGATTATCGAACTTTTTTATGCATATTAAATTTCTGGATAATTTCCCACACCTTCGGGCCACGGTGTTAATAATTCAAATCCAGTATCTGTAACAGCAACCATGTGTTCCCATTGAGCAGATAATGAATGATCCTGAGTAATTACGGTCCAGCCGTCATTTAGCTCTTTTACCTGAGGTTTGCCTGCATTAACCATAGGTTCAATTGTAAAGACCATCCCTTTTTTCAAAACAAGACCTTGGCCGCGTTGTCCATAATGCAGAATATTAGGTTGTTCATGATAAACTTTACCAATACCATGCCCGCAATATTCACGAACAATGCTATATCCTTCGCGATGAGCGACGGATTGAATAGCGTAACCAATATCCCCTAAAGTCGCCCCTGGTTTAACTGCATGTATACCAGCGACCATTGCTTCATAAGTAGTTTCAACTAATTTTTTAGCATGTGGATTTACGTTACCGACATAGTACATACGGCTCGTATCACCAAAATAGCCATCTTTAATAATTGCTACATCAATATTAATAATATCGCCATCTTTTAAAATTTTATTTTGAGAAGGGATACCGTGACATACCACTTCATTGACTGAAGTACATATTGTTTTTGTGAATCCATGATAACCCACGTTAGCCGGTATAACTTTTAAAGTATTTACGATGTAATCATTACAAATATTGTCTAAATATTCAGTTGTTACACCTGGCTTGACATACTCCCCTATCATTTCTAAAACTTGTGCAGCCAAACGCCCAGAAACTCTTAATTTTTCTAGATCTTGTTCAGTTTTAATTGTAACAGTAGAAGCTCTCATTCAATTTTATCCTCGTAGGCACTGCTTTTACCACGCCTACAAAAATGTTAGTTAATTTAGAATATTTTAGAATGGATATAGGATAGGCGGAAAGCTTTTAATGTCCAAATATTCAACATTCATAATAGAAATTTATATTTTCATTTTTACACAATTTCTTTAAAAAGTCAGACTTAAAAAATGTTTTCTTTATTTCTTTCAATGAGTTTTCAAGTAGATAACTTAACCAGTTGATATTTTTAATATCTCTGGATGATTGATACGGCCTAAAAAAAAGCTTTTTCACATAAAATAGCGCTTGATCATGATCTCTTTTGCTCTAAAATTCTTTCTTTTTTGTTAAATTTAATTTATGCAACAGCTTCGTACCGGAGATATTATTGCCTTAGGTTTTATGACCTTTGCCCTCTTTATTGGGGCTGGCAATATTATCTTTCCTCCCATTGTCGCTCAACAAGCTGGTGATCATGTATGGCTAGCAGCCATAGGTTTTTTGATTACTGCTGTCGGCTTACCTGTAATTACCATTATGGCCCTCTCTCGTATGCAGGGTTCCATTGAAATTATTAGTTCACCGCTAGGTCGTATCGCAAGTCTAATCTTAACTGTAGTTTGTTATCTATCAGTTGGCCCTTTATTTGCTACACCACGCACCGCAACAGTTTCTTATGAAATTGGTTTCTCATCTTATTTTGGAACGTCTAGCAGTAGCCTTTTAATTTACAGTGCAATTTACTTCGCATTTGTAACTGTCGTTTCTTTATATCCGAACAAGCTTTTAGACACAGTTGGACATGTTCTAGCTCCTCTGAAAATTATCGCTTTAGCAATTTTAGGTATTGCAGCGGTTATGATTCCTGCAGGTTATGTTCCTGCTCCAATTAATCATTACGTTAACTCTCCTGTTTCAGAAGGTTTCGTAAATGGTTATCTCACCATGGATACTTTAGGTGCCTTAGTATTTGGTATCGTGATTATTCAAGCGATCTATTCGCGTGGTGTTACTGACAACAAGCTAGTAACCAAGTATGCAATTATTGCCAGCCTTATTTCTGGTGTAGGACTTACTTTAGTTTACTTAAGCTTATTTAAATTAGGTTTGGGTAGTCATGAAGTCGCTCCTAATGCAGCAAATGGTGCTGTAATCCTACATGCATATGTTCAACATGCTTTTGGGAATATGGGTTCACTCTTCTTAACAGGCCTCATTTTCTTAGCATGTATGGTTACTGCAATTGGTTTAACTTGTGCATGTGCTGAATATTTCGCTCAACTCACCAAATTGCCATATAAGCTTTTAGTTTTCATCTTAGTTGGTTTTTCTTTCATTATTTCCAACCTTGGATTGACTAAGCTAATTGCCGTATCAGTACCAGTTTTAAGTGCAATTTATCCACCTGCAATTGTAGTTATTATGCTCAGTTTCTTCTGGAAATTTTGGCATAAACCATCTTTTATTGTCGGTTCAGTAACAAGCATTGCTTTAATTTTCGGAATTATTGACGGGCTTAAGGTTGCGGGCTTTGGTGATTACCTTCCTAATTTCCTTCAACACTTACCGTTAAATGAACAAAACTTGGCATGGTTGATCCCATCTTTAGTTGTTCTTGTAGTGACTACTCTTATCGACAAAGTTAAACATAAAAGCATTTAATCTGATGTTTTTTTGAAATCGAGTTTTACCCAAACATGATTTTATATATTGAATAAAATGCTGCGTTTACCCAACCAGCATTTTATTTCTAACATCAGCATTTAGTGACAATTCAACTATAGATATAATTAATTTTTACTGTAATATTACACTAAAATAATTTTTAGCTTACTCAGGAAAGAAGAGCATAAATGAAAAGTAAATATTATTTAACATTAGCAGATGCTGAGTTTTTAATGGAAGAAGCTCAGAAATATGCAATCGAACACAACTTTAAAGTCAGTATAGCCATTGTTGATGAAACAAGCTCTTTATTACTTATGAAACGTCTAGATGGCGCTTCTCCTCTCACCACGCATCTTTGCTTAGAAAAAGCTAAATGCTCATCAATGAGCGGTCGTCCTTCAAAATTTTACGAAGAGCTTCTTCAAAATGGTCGTCTTGGTTTCTTGAGTATGCCAAGTGCTAAAGGTATGCTAGAAGGCGGAAAAGCGATTATTTATGAAGGCCAGATTTTAGGCGCGATTGGTGTTTCAGGTGTTCAATCTTTTGAAGATGCTGAAATTGCTCAACACGCTATTGATGTTTTTTTAAAAAAACAAAGTAGCTAAAGCAAATTTAAAGAACAGAGAAATTATTACACTTTTCATTTAAATAATTTCTCTTTTCTAAAAAAGTAATTATTTTATACAAAAATGTTTAATATTTACTTTTTTAATACCTTAACCATTTATAAACATAGAAGTTTTTATAAAACTGTTCAAAAAATTTTCTATTGACTATTGAATTAAGCTAAAAATACAAGTACAACATTAAACTTATTCTTGACTAAAACATTCGGTTTTAGCGCAACCACAAGGAGGGATGGAGATGTTATCATTACATTTCAACAAACAAGTCTTCATTAACACTCTGAACAGCAAAGATTCAGTTGTTTATGGAGTAACGACGCTTGCTCTTATGCTGACTTTACTGTTTCAAGGTATGATTAAAGGGAATCTGAAACCCGAATACTTTATGTATGCCATGGTTGTTTCTTTTGTATTTTGTGTATGGGCCTTTGTTGACCACAAAATGCGAAAATTAGCTAAAAGACGACTTAGTCAACAGAAATAAGAATTCTAAAAATGGATGAGTGATCATCCATTTTTATTTGCTTAAAAACAATAAAATTGTCCCCATCACTAAAATAACAGTTGCTAATAGCTCAGTAATAATTAAAGCGAACATCATAAACGTCATCAACCATGTAGGTAAACTAAAATGCCCTAACCTATGAGGTTGTTTAAACTGATTGGTCGTATCCTGCAAAAATCCGTGGATGATATAAACTAAAATTGAGAAACTAAAAAACAGTATATTTGCCAATACACACCATAAAGCAATATCTTCATTTAAAATCGTGAAATAGCTCAATACAGCCAGAATAAGTGTGGCTGCTGCATAAAGCAAACTGCTTCTATGTGCAATATCTACATAATAATGTGCACGGCTTAATTCGGAACGGCGTATTTGCCAATATTTCCATACTCCAGTTAACATTCCTATCCATAAAAAGACGCCACTAAAGACAATAGCCAGCTGTACAGCTTTCGATAAATCCATAATTTCCATTATTCGTTTTATCAAGATTTGATGAGCTATATAACATAAATCTTGACTTTATAGTCACATTTTAATCAAGTACCTTTTCAGAACTCATGTACATTAAGATAAATGATTAGCCAATTAACTTTAAATCTATGGATACGACTTTTGAATCTTTTTGGATAACCTGTAAAGATGGTTATCAGCTTGCAGCTCAATTTTATCCTGCTCAAGAAAAGAAAGCTGAGTACCCTATCCTGATTTGCCCAGCAACAGGTATAACTAAAAACTTTTATCACTCTTTCGCAACATGGTTAAGCCAACAAGGCTATGATGTATTGAGTTTTGACTTCCGTGGTATTGGCGAGTCCCTACATGGAGCCTTAAAACAAAGTACCGCAAGTATTACCGACTGGGGAACACTTGATATTCCTGCTGCAATTGATGCTTTATTAATAAAAACGAAAGCAAATCAAGTTATTCTTATTGGACATAGTGCTGGCGGACAACTACTAGGAGTCGTACCTAACTATAATAAAGTCGCAAAAGTGATAACGGTTGCAGGTTCAACTGGACATATTAAAGGCCTTAAAGGAAAAACCAAGGTTTTAGCGCCAGTTATGTTTAATCTTATCTTCCCTATTTCTAGTATTGTTAAAGGTTATGGAGCAACTCAATTCATTGGTATGGGAGAAAACCTACCTAAAAAAGTTGCTCAACAATGGCGAGAGTTTTGTAGCCGTCCCGGATATGTAAAAAATGCCATAGGTAAGACGATTTTTCATGATTTTCATTCAGATATTCAATGTCCAATTACTGCTATTTGGGCTGATGATGATGAGATTGCAACCAAACGTAACGTACAAGAATTATTAAGTTTATATCCAAATGCGAATAAAAAAATGATTGAACTTAGCCCAAAAGATTTAGGCTATAAATCAATTGGCCATATGCTGTTATTTAAAAAATCACATCAAAAACTTTGGTCTATTTTAGAACAAGAAATTAAACATTAATCACTGCTTTTATTTTCGCCTCTAAGTCAGTAATCCGGCTTAGAGGTTTTTTTGTATTAAAAACGAGCAGCTTTTTACTTAAATGCGTCGATATACCGTTAAAGTTCTGCTAAGGTAATTCATCTGAAGCTGTTGTCAAAAAACAGGTATATTTACTTGTTTAATGCAAACAGCTTCTTTTTTTCTGTTTTAGCTAAAGCCAAAGAAATTGTTCAAGGATAATTATGCTAGCACTAGAGCCTCAACATATTCATATGAATCAACATGCTGTTGATAAAACACATGCATTAAAGTGTCTAGTAGATATATTAGAAAAAGATGGGTTAGTTACGCCTGAATATATAACGGGACTCATCAATCGTGAACAACAAAGCGCGACTTATTTAGGCCAAGGCATTGCCATTCCTCACGGTACTCCTCAATCACGTGAATATATTTTAAAAACAGGGATTCGCTTAGCCCATTTCCCCGAAGGTGTGATCTGGGATGGAGAAAATAAAATTTATTTAGCTGTAGTGATTGCAGCAAAATCTGATGAACATTTGCAAGTTTTGCAAATTCTTACTCGTGCATTAATGCATGACGTCAGTGAACAAGTAAAGAATGCTTCTAAACCTGAGCAGATTATCGAATTACTACAAGCTCAGCCATTATCTTTAGCGCTTCATGAAAATCTTATTCAAACCGAAATCGACGCACAAGATATCGAAGATTTATTTTGGGCAGCTTCTCAAACACTCAAAAAACATAATTTTGTAAAATGTGGTTTTCTAAGTTCACTTGATCCAGAACAAGCCATTCAACTGCAAGATCAAATCTGGTCCATTTCTAGCAATCACTTTGTTCAGCAACCAGCTATTAGCATTACTAAACCATCACAGGCTTTAGAGCTAAATGGTAAAAAGCTGAACACCCTCGTTTGTATAGCAGCCAATGACCAACTCGATAATGAAAGATTTAATCGTTTAATTGATATTTTATTTAACCCTGAGCAAGTTGCCGAGCTAGATAAAACTCAAACTCCAAATGAAATTGCAAAAATTATTGGAGCTGACGTTGTTCCTGACTGGCCTCAACGTTCAGTAGTACTGGCAAATGCACACGGTTTACATGCCCGACCAGCTACACACCTTGTCAATCTTACAAAAACCTTTCAAGGCGATATCCAAGTTGCAGTAGACGATGGTAGCTTTGTTTCTGCCAAAAGTTTAACTCGTCTTTTAGCATTAGGTTGTAAGCGTGGCCAAACTCTACGTTTTATCGCTGAGCCAGAAACCGATGCCATAGAGGCTTTAGATCAAGTTATTTTAGCAGTGCAGCAAGGCCTAGGTGAAGAAGTTGAAGCGCTACCTGTAACCAGTGAAACACCTGACCAGCTCCCTGCCCAAACGGCAATATCAAATGCTACGACATTGGGTAACAATACGGGCATTGCAGCATCAAGTGGCTTAGCTTTTGGACCTGTCCATGTGATTAAACCAAAGGTTTATCAATATGAACGTATGGGTTCAGGCGTAAAAGTCGAGAAAGAAAATTTAGATATTGCCCTACATGCAGTAAAAAACAATATTCACCAAGTCATAGCCAAAGCTGATGCCTCTGAAATTAAACAAATCTTTCGAGCTCACCTAGAAATGCTTGATGATCCTGATTTAATTAATGGTGTATATCAAAAAATTTATCAAAATTTATCAGCGCCAGCTGCGTGGCATGAACATATTGAAGCTGCAGCTAAAGCACAGGAAGCACTACCAGATCGTTTACTCGCTGAACGCGCAACAGATCTACGTGACATTGGTGACAGAGTTTTAACCCAATTATGTGGTGAAGTGGTTATTGAAGAGCCTAAAGAGCCTTATATTCTAATCATGCATGACGTTGGGCCAAGTGATGTCGCTCGTCTAAACAAAGACCGTGTCGCAGGTATTCTAACTGCTATAGGTGGTGCAAGTGCGCATAGTGCAATTGTCGCACGTGCTTTAGGCATTCCAGCTATTGTTGGTGCTGGTGAACAAGTCCTAGAAATTGATCCGAAAAGCACTTTACTTATTAATGGTGATACGGGAACTTTTGTTTTAGATCCAGATGCTGCACAAATCGAACAAGCCAAGCAAGAGCGTGAGCAACAGCGTCAAATTCATGAAGAAGCTGAACGTCATAGCCACGAGCCAGCAATTACCTTAGATCAACATCAAATCGAAATTGCAGCCAATTTGGGTAAAGTTCAAGCGACAGCACAAGCAGTAGAATGTGGTGCTGAAGCAATTGGCCTACTTAGAACCGAACTTGTTTTTATGTCTCATAGCAGTGCACCTAACGAGGCTGTTCAAGAAGCTGATTACCGAGTTGTATTAGATGCACTTGCAGGTCGCCCGCTTGTGGTACGTACATTAGACGTAGGTGGTGATAAACCTTTACCTTACTTACCAATTGCTGAAGAAGAAAACCCATTCTTAGGTTTAAGAGGAATCCGTTTAACTTTAAGACGCCCTGAACTTTTAAAACAGCAATTAACCGCTCTACTAAAAGCATCTGATAATCGTCCGTTACGAATTATGTTCCCTATGATTGGACGCGTTGAAGAATGGCGTGCTGCCAAGGCAATTCTTGAGGAAGTAAGAGCCCAACATCCATGTGACAATTTACAAGTTGGCATTATGATTGAGGTTCCGTCTGCTGCTTTACTTGCACCGGTTCTTGCACAAGAAGTCGACTTTTTCAGTATCGGCACAAATGACCTGACACAATATACTTTAGCGATTGACCGAGGCCACCCAATACTCTCAGCGGAAGCAGACGGATTACATCCAAGTATTCTTAATTTGATTGATCAAACAGTGAAAGCTGCCCACAAACATGGCAAATGGGTAGGAATCTGTGGTGAGCTTGCAGCAGACCCTAAAGCTGTACCTATTCTCATGGGATTAGGTGTAGATGAACTGAGTATGTCCCCAAATAGCATTCCTTTAGTAAAAGCTCAAATCCGTACACTAAGCTATAGCCATGCTCAAAAGCTTGCGCAACAAGCTTTACTATGCGATAGCGCCCCTGCTGTGCGCCAGCTATCTGAACAAGACTTATAAGATTGGGAATAGTAATGGCTAAAATTTTAACAATTACTTTAAACCCTGCAATTGATGTAACCATTCAACTGAATGAGTTATTAGTAGGAGAAGTGAACCGACAAGAGTCGGTAGAAATACATGCGGCTGGCAAAGGCCTTAATGTTGCTCAAGTATTAAAAGACTTAGGTCATGATGTAATCGTAACCGGCTTTTTAGGTGAGCATAATCGACAAATTTTCGATACACATTTTGCACAAGCTCAATTTCAACCTGAGTTTATTTATATTGATGGTGAAACACGTCAAAATATAAAAATTGCTGAGCATTCTGGGCGGATGACAGATTTAAATGGCAAAGGTTTCTTTGTTTCTGAAACAGACAAACAAAGCCTATTTAATAAGATTGAAGCTCTGTTACCACAAGTCGAGGTTGTTGCAATAGCTGGTAGCCTCCCGCAAGGTTTTAGTATTGATGAGTTACAACAACTTATTCAACTGATCAAAAAAAATAATAAGAAAGTTGCCCTAGATACCAGTGGTAAAGCATTGGTTGCTGCAATTGAATGTCAACCTTGGATGATCAAACCGAATACCGATGAGTTGGTTGAAAGTTATCAACGTCCAGCAACAAGCTATGCTGAACAAAGAGAACTTTTTGATAGCTTAACCAATATTGAGCATGTGGTTATCTCAATGGGTGAAGATGGCGTAAATTGGTTACACGCCACTCACCCCTTACATGCTCAAGCACCAAAAGTTATCGTAAAAAGTACAGTAGGCGCTGGTGATTCACTCTTAGCCGGCATGATCCATGGGCTTGTTAACCAACTGCCCCCTGAAGAGACCTTAAAAACTGCGACAGCCATTGCAAGCCATGCTGTAACACAAATTGGTTTTCGAATCCCTACTTCTGAGGTTCTAAACCAATTAAAAGCACAAACTATTATCAATTCATTGAGTGAATCTGATGCAAACTGCTAAACATTTATTATTTGTCACTAATAGTCCGCAACAGCAAGTCAATGCTTTAATCTTGGCTCGTAAACTTGCTTTAGTCGCAACCCAACACGGCTATAAACACAGTGTCATTTCACTCGATGAGTTTGAATCAAGCGATCATTTTGATCATGTCATTATTATTGGACAGCAACCTAAAAATCTAAATATTTTTGGTCAAAACGCTTTATCTTTAGTTTCTATTGAAGATATTAAAGATGATGCAGACAAAGCACTTTTAACGGCACTTGAACACTCAAAACCAGCAAATGAGTGGGAACAAAAACCTAAGCAAGCTTCAAATACCGCAACTCATTTTGTTGCCATTACTGCTTGCCCAACTGGAGTTGCCCATACATTTATGGCAGCTGAAGCGTTACAACAAGGTGCAGAAAGACTTGGGTATCAAATCGATGTAGAAACTCAAGGTTCTGTAGGTGCGAAGAATATTTTATCACCTCAAGCGATTGCTGATGCCGATATTGTTATTCTTGCTACTGACATTGAAGTCAACACTGACCGCTTTGTAGGTAAACGTGTCTATAGATGTAGCACTGGTTTTGCTTTAAAACAAACCGACAAGGCTTTTGCTGAGGCAATTGCTAATGCTCAGGTTTTAGAACAAGGTAAACAGCAAGCAACAACGGAAAATAAGGATAAAACTGAAAAAGTTGGTGTATATAAACACTTATTAACTGGCGTTTCTTATATGCTACCTATGGTTGTTGCGGGTGGCTTGCTAATTGCACTTTCTTTATGTTTTGGCCTAAATGCAGCAGAACAAGCTGGTAGTCTGCCAGCCATATTAAAACAGATTGGCGCAGCAGCATTTACCCTCATGGTACCCATGCTGTCGGGTTATATTGCATATTCCATTGCAGATCGCCCTGGTCTTGCACCTGGTTTAATCGGTGGGTTATTGGCAGCACAGTTACAAGCAGGATTTTTAGGCGGTATTGTTTCTGGCTTCCTTGCAGGTTATATCGCGTTATTTATTGCTAAAAAAGTTAAGCTTCCAACTAGCTTAGAGTCCCTTAAGCCCATTTTGATTATTCCATTATTAGGAACATTATCTGTTGGACTGATTATGTTCTATGTGGTAGGTCAACCTGTAGCGCATATTTTTGAGTTAATGAAAGATTTCCTCAACAACATGGGCACAACAAATGCTGTATTAATGGGAATTATTCTGGCAAGTATGATGTGTATTGATTTGGGCGGACCAATCAATAAAGCTGCTTATGCTTTTACAGTCGGACTACTTACCACCAATACCTATATGCCAATGGCAGCCACGATGGCAGGCGGTATGGTTCCTGCAATTGGGATGGCAATTGCAACTTTCCTCGCTAGAAATAAATTTAGTACTGGTGAAAAAGATGCAGGTAAAGCTGCATTTGTGCTTGGTTTATGCTTTATTTCAGAAGGTGCAATTCCATTTGCAGCAAAAGATCCAATGCGCGTTATTCCAACCTGTATTCTAGGTGGCGCAGTAACTGGTGCATTAGTTGCTTTATTTCACTGTGAGCTTGTGACTCCACACGGCGGTGTATTTGTACTACTGATTCCAAATGCAATCAATCATGCGTGGTTGTATCTTGCAGCAATTGCGGCTGGAAGTATCGTAACGGGAGTAAGTTATGCCATTATTAAAAAGAATCAAGAAGAAAAATTATTAACAAACTCATAATTTAAAAAGGGAGAATATAAATTCTCCCTTTTTATTAGTGCTCAATTTTTTAGATTAATTTGAACCGCATGTATCATCAGTTGTTCTAAAGTAAAACACTAAAAATTTAATTTGAAGCCACACTCATCTTTTAATTTCAAAATTTGTAGAATTACATTTGAATCTTTGAGAAATAATTACCCCTTATTCACACAAATAATTTTAACATTTAAAATCAACAACTTACAAACAAATATTCATTAATTTTATAGATAATTCATCAATTGTGTTAAATGTATGGTAAATTTTCATCTTCAAAAAATCATTTAAACATATGATTAATTTAAATATTTACCTATTGAATGGATTTATTTTTTTAAGTTATGACTTTGTAGACAAAAAATTTTGATAGAAATGTCACGTTCAAAACGAGTTTTTTTTTCTACGATTCTCATGCAAATAAATATCGTTCATTTTACGACCAAGCGAGTAGCCAAGTTCAAATAAACGGTAAGGAATAAGTTTTATCAGAAGAGGAAAATTTATAGTTTGTCCTTGTTAATCAAACAATATAAATTTTGCTCATGACTTAAAGTCCTGATATAACTTGCTTAGTGAAACTATATTTTTCCACTATTAAAATAAGTTTCATAAAATGCGATCCACCAAGGTATGGGGAAAAGTCAATGACAAAGAAGTATGCGCGTTTTTTACCTACAACAGAATCTTTCACTCTTGAAGATTTTCCATATTATTGGATTACTCAGGTCCATGCTCAATATGTACAAAATATTGATAATGCCCTCAAAAAATATGGCCTAGATAATTCACGTCGACGTATTATGCTTGCACTAAGTAGTAAACCTCACGCTAGCGTATCAGAGCTATCTGATATGATTATTTCAAAAATGTCGACTACCACTAAAATTGTTTATCGCTTAAAAGATGAAGGTTTAGTTGAAACCTATTCTTGCCAATCAGATGGTCGTATTACACGTGTATATCTTACCGAACGTGGTACAGAAATGATTAATAAAATTAATGATCTAACGAGTGTAGTACTTGAACAATCATTCGAAGGTATCACCCCTCTTCAACTAGAAAAAATGATGGAAAGCTTAAAATTGCTTTTAAAAAATCTTTCTCGATAATTGTTGTTTTTAATATTTTAAAACGATTAATTCTCAAGCTCTCTCATGAGAGCTTTTTTTATTATTTTCTCTTATGTTTACAGGAATATAGACTTCATAAAGTAATCAATTAAACACTATGCTTGTTGACTTGTTCCTTCAACTCCAGTAGAAACTCTCTCTTAATATCTCTAACGTAATTTTAGGAAAAAATGGCTAAAAGAAAATATAAGAGTGATAAGTTTCAAGTACGTCGTATTAACCGTCAATGGTGGGTACTTGAAAAAGATTTAGAAACTAACTGTTACAGCAAGCATGAACAGGTAGCTACTAAGACATTAGCTAACAATTATGCTGACGATTATATAGAGCAGTATTATATGAACCTCTACATTCAACAACAGTTGAAAAAACCGGAAACCGTATAAAAAGCCTCCATGGCTTTTTTTATTTATAATTTAATAAGTTAAATAAAATTAAAATAATAAAATTTTGACATAAAAAAAACCTACATCTTGGGGAAAATGTAGGCTATAAAATGCACAAAAAGGAATTATATATCCTTTTTGATGAAAAGAATTCTACGATAATATAAGACCTTATTTTATATTACTTTTGTAAAGTTAATAGTATTTATTGTATTAACCTCTAATAACTTAAATGCTTTTTCTTTATAAATTTTTTCTCATAAATATTTAAATTAATTAACTCTTCACGAGTTAAAATGTTTTTGATGTATGAATTTTTTATAAAAAACTCTATTTGAATTTTATAAACAACTGTTTTAACAAGTTTTTTACAAAAATACGCATAATTTTTTCAAGTTAAAATTCTACATTTCATAATCTTTAGGAGATTAAAAGTTAATAAATAACATATGCATAGAGGATTAATAAAATTTTTATTTAAAAAAAACCTTTATTAGAGACGAAAAAAACATCAAATATTAATTTTTTATAGCTTTTGTGGTGACGACACAACTATTACAATACAGTTTATAAATAGTTTAACTCTTCAGCAGTTTTAGGCATGTTATGACTTCAATGTCGAACACTACCCAAAAGCATTTTATTGTTGAGCAGTTTCCTTTACCGACTTGGGTCAGTGATGAAAAAGGCTTAATTTTATACTGCAATACGGAGTGTACAAAGTACTGGCGCGATACTTCTCCTCCATTGTTTCAACAATGGCTAGATTTCGTGTACCCTGCCGATTTAGAAGAAGTTAAAAACAACTGGTTAGATGCGATACGACTCCGATCAAGAATTGAATTTAAATGCCGTCTTTTGCATAAAACCCATTATTATCGATGGTGTAAAATTTCTATTCAATTGTCGAAATACCATGAATCTTCTCAAGAAAATGAATGGTTTATTAGTTTTCTAGATATTGACCAAGATATACAAGAGCAGCAAAGCTTACGAAAAGATATCGATATACAAAATCAAATGCTCGATATCAGTGTCGATTGTATTAAGGTTTTAAATACAGATGGCACTGTATCTCATATGAATAAATCAGGATGCCTTGCATTAGGTATACCTGTAGATGAAAAAAAATTTGGCATGAGATGGTTAGATCTTTTACCCCCTCATATTCGTAAACGTGGAAGAGTTGCTTTAAAAAAAGCCCTACAAGGTAAAGTAGCCCGTTTCGCCGGCATGAGTTGTTTACCAAATCAAGAGCCTGAGTATTGGGATAATATGCTCACCCCAATTCAACATACAAACGGCGAAATTATTCAGATATTGTGTGTTTCGCGAAATGTCACTCAACAGTATCTTACCGAAAACCGTCTAAGAGATATTAGCGAGAGAGATGAACTTACAGGATTATTTAATAGACGTTCATTTAAGCTACAACTAAAACGCACCCTAGCCTACTCAAGAGAAACCCAAACCAGTGTAGGGCTACTTTTAATTGATCTAGATCATTTCAAGCATATTAATGACACTATAGGTCATAGTGCTGGTGACCACTTATTAAAAATACTTTCTAAACGTTTTAATCAGTGCGTAGACCCTGAAAGATGTTCAGTTGCCAGATTAGGTGGTGATGAGTTTGCAGTTATTGTTAGCCATTTAGAAAATGAGAATGATGTTCGTGAACTTGCTGAAGTATTGCTTCAACAACTCAATCAACCCATTACATATGCTGGGAATGTGCTCAACGGCGGCATGAGCATCGGCTGCGCCATTTATCCTCAAGATGCAGTTGATCAATCGAGCTTATTAAGTTGTGCCGATATGGCATTACATGACTTAAAAGCCCGTGGTCGTGGCGGCATACGTATGTATAACCCAAGTATGATGCAGTTAACCGAGGCAATCGCCTCTCAACTCAACATTGCTCGCCAGCTTATTCGTCATCATACCATTCAGCCCTACTATCAACCCAAAGTCGATCTAAAAACTCATGCTGTAGTGGGCTTTGAAGCATTACTCCGCTGGCATACGACTTCGGCCCAAAGAGGTTTGCCTTCTCAGATTGCTGAAGCTTTTAAAGACTACGATTTAGCCAGTAAAATTGGTGAAATCATGCAACAACAAGTTTTGCATGATATTGCTAAATGGATAAAGTTAGGTTTTGAGCCGCTTCCTGTTTCTCTAAATGCCGCACCGGTTGAATTCTTAAGAGATAACTATGCTGAACGTTTATTAAAAAAGATTAATCAACTTGAAATTCCTACCCATTTAATTGAAATAGAAGTTACTGAACATATGCTGGGTGACCGTGGTTCTGAATATGTTATTCGCGCACTCAATAAACTAAAACAGCATGGAGTACGCATTGCTTTAGATGACTTCGGAACAGGTTTCTCTTCTTTAACACATATAAGAGACTATCCAATTGATTGCTTAAAAGTTGATTGTAGCTTTATACAAAAGATGCAACATGATCCATCCATTTATGCAATTGTTCAGGCAATTGGCTTACTTGCTCCAAATCTCTCACTCGGATTAATTGCAGAAGGTATTGAAACACCAGAACAAGAAGAATTACTTCTTCAATTTGGATACAACATAGGGCAAGGTTTTTTATTTGAATCAGCTATTGATGCTAATCAGGTGATCTCTATTCTTAAACAGGGTCAGGCTTATCTAGAAAGTCACTATTCTATGAATTAATCATTTATCTTACACACTAAAAACAAACAATAAAAATTATAAAATTGGCGATAATATAACCATAACGATAACAAGTTTAGGTTCTTCAACAATAAATATTGTCACAAGACAATAAGGAGCAATATATGAGTTATCACCATATTTTAGTTCCGGTCGATGGTTCTCCTACTTCACTTATTGCTGTTAATCATGCTGCAAGTCTTGCTAAAGCCTTTAGTAGTAAAGTTACTTTGGTATATGCGCTCACTATTGATCCATTTATTTCAGTTGAAATTATTGATAGTACAGAAATTGCGCAAGATTATTTTAATAAAGCGAGAGCTTCGATTCAGAGCATTTTAGATCAAGCTAAAGAACAATTTAGCCAACATGGAATTTCTGTTGAAACCAAAATTGTTGAAGGTCAAACAATTCATACAGAAATCATCAAAGCAGCAACTGAGCTAAAAGCTGATTTATTAGTGATTGGTTCTCATGGGCGAAAAGGTTTTAAAAAGTTCTTCTTAGGAAGTGTAACTCAAGCACTCTTAGGAGAAATTCATGTGCCAGTATTGGTCGTAACTGAATAAATCTAAACCTTTATATAAAAAACCCAGCTATATAGCTGGGTTTTTTGAAATAAGTTACTTACCGTTATATGTAAATTTAATGAGTGAACCAGGATTCTCTAAAGTATGAGTGACTGAACCATCATCTTTTTGTACATTTCCCGCTGTATCAGTCAGCACATATAAGGTATTACCTTCTGGACTAGCGATGACATCACGATAACGGTTATTGCTTTTAAACATTGGGATAGCATCATCCAAAGTCGTACTATATGTCGGGTCCAATTTAATACGGAAAATCACCCCACGTTTTAAAGATGGGACCAATAATGTATTTTCCCACCCTGGAATCGCTTTTTTGCCTCCCGTATATACATATGCCGATGACGGTGCAACCGTTGGCCAGCAAATATATGCCATCTCACCACAAGTAGGGTCATTATAGTTATAGGTATCTTGTACTGTATATAAAGTTTTCAAAGGCGGCACAAAGTTTTTACCAGTCCATTCAGACTCTTTAGTCACAGGAACACCTGTTGCTACTTTTATCCCGTTTTGAGCTAAATCTTTAATTTGTGATTTATTGGTTGCTGCCGAATAGTTTGCATAGGCATAACCACTGTCATCTTTATAACCAGCTACATTTGGCCAGCCATAGTTACCACCTTTTAATACAAGGTTAATTTCATCATCAGAATTTGGCCCTTGCTCAGATTGTAAAAGCTTTCCATTTGGAGCAAATGCTAAACCTTGTGGATTACGGTGCCCTAAAGTGTAGATATGACTCACTACTCCGTTAAAGCTTGGGTTGTCTTTAGGAATACTTCCGTCCAGATTTAAGCGTAATACTTTACCCATATATGTATGGTAGTCTTTACTATTAAGCTCTTGCTGAGTCGGAGTATGCTGTGCCTGATTTGGTAAGAACAGATAAGCTAACTGATTACGGCCTTGGTCACCAATCGTATAGTAGATTTTTTGGTCTGGACCAATGACGAGACGACCAGACTGATGATCTTTTGATGACGGTAAACCTGCAATCAAATCAATAGGCTTTTCAAATGTATCTGTAGTTTTGTTATAGGTATATCTACGAATAATCGTCTGATTAGGTAACTCTTTATCTGTAGATTTTGGATTTTTAAAAGTACCAGAAATATAGATATAAGGGTTATGTTTAAAGTCAGGATGAAAAGCAAAGCCTAACAAACCATTTTGCCCATCAGCATCACTTACAATTTCAGGAACCTGAAATACTGTTTTCGCGCTACCAGATTCAGGATTTACTCTTAAAATTTTACCAGTCGCACGTTCGGTTAACCAAATTTGATTATCTGGCCCCCATAACAAAGCATGTGGTTTATTTAAGTTGGACAGAATCACTTTTTTATCAAAATTTTCTGTTTTCGCTTTTGCGAATTGAGCAGGTGTCAGAGGTATATCTGCAAATGCCGTATGAAACGTAAATAGTTGTGCAGCACCTAAAAGAGTGATTTTTGCTAATAAATGTTTATTCATAGTTCCACCTTATAAAGTTTTCTAAAGAGTTACTTAAACCACTGAAAACATTGGTTTGTATACGTTCTCTATATCTTTTGTATTATGATGATTAGCTCATTTATTAAAATCCAAATTTCTGCAAGGCTCTGTTGCATAAAAGTAGCTATTCAAAACAAATGAATATCTTATAAGTTGCCATATAAATCATTGATCTTATTTTAAGATAAATAATTTGAAAGAAAGCTTTAACAAAGTAATTGAAAAGTAAAATTTAATAATCAAATAGACAATTCAATCTATAAAAATATACATATCACATAGTTAAAAGATCCAAGCTAAAGGTTAAGGATCCTTACAAATCGAATTTCGTTATGTGTGCAAATTTTAAACCCCTTAAGAGAGAGCATTCTTATCAATTAGACTTACTTGAACCCACCTTTGATTACAAATCAGATGTCTATCCAAGTGATGATTGCCCAATAATCTTATCTCATCAAAATGAATGGGAATGGCAAAAAGTTAAATTTGGAATGTTGCCACCATATGCGAAAGAAGTTTCATTTAAATATGCAACTTATAATGCAAGAACTGAAACGGTTGATCACAAACGTTCATTTAAACATGCCTGGTCAAATGATCAATTTGCCCTAGTTCCTGTTGAAGCTATTTATGAACCGAAATATATCAATGGTAAAGCCCATTGGTATGGCATCTTTCGCCAAGATGGGAAGCCATTTACGCTTGCAGCAATCTATGAAGAAACCATAATTGATGAGCAGAAAGTTAGAACAATGTCACTATTAACAATCAATGCCGATCGACATTCTTTTATGAAGCATTTTCATAAACCTGACGATGAAAAACGTTCAATTATTGTAATACCTGACCATCTTAGAAACGATTGGTTAAACTGCAAACACGCTGACGCTCCTGACTTTTTCTTAGATATGCCATTAAATGAATTTACGTCTCTGCCTAAAGCAGAAATGAACAAATCATAAAATAGTTAGATACCTAATAAGTGAAAGTAGCAAGCTTAAATGGCTCCCCCTAAAAACTTATGTTATCCTTCGCACCTCTTTAAAACTTCAAATTTTCATTATCCATGACACTTACGCCACCTTAAGTTTATTTACCCTTCTCCTTTGTAAATAACTCATCACTGTCTAGTGATGTGGTGTAGTCGCTTGTGTGTTGGTATATCACATCACTAGCCTTTCTAAAATTTAAAATTCTAGGCTATTTCCATGTTAACGAATCTTCGAGAACAATGGTTCTCTAATGTCCGTGCAGATATTCTTTCTGGGCTTGTTGTTGGTCTGGCTTTAATTCCAGAGGCGATTGCCTTTTCAATTATTGCAGGTGTAGATCCCCAAATCGGTTTATATGCGTCTTTTTGTATTGCGGTTATTATTTCTTTTGTAGGTGGCCGTCCTGCCATGATTTCAGCAGCAACGGGTGCTATGGCCTTAGTCATGACGACCCTAGTGAAAGAACATGGTCTTCAGTATTTATTCGCAGCTACTATTTTGACGGGTGTCATACAAATTATAGTAGGGTATCTTAAGCTTGCTAAGCTCATGCGCTTTGTCTCTAAATCGGTTGTGATTGGTTTTGTAAATGCTCTCGCCATACTCATTTTTATGGCCCAGCTTCCAGAACTAGTCAATGTAAGTTGGTACGTCTATCTATTAGTCGCTATTGGTTTAGCAATTATTTATCTATTCCCTTATGTACCAAAGCTTGGAAAAATTTTTCCATCTCCCCTTATATGTATTGTTATAATCACATTACTTGCCTTCTTTTTAGGCCTTGATGTGCGAACAGTTGGCGATATGGGAGCATTACCAAATACTCTACCTATTTTTTTAATTCCAGATATTCCTCTTAATTTAGATACACTTCTTATCATTCTTCCTTATTCATTGGCGTTAGCTGCAGTTGGCTTACTTGAGTCGATGATGACAGCCACAATTGTTGATGAAATGACGGATAGCCCGAGTAATAAATTTAAGGAATGTAAAGGTCAAGGTATTGCCAATATTGCCTCTGGTTTTATGGGTGGGATGGCTGGATGTGCCATGATTGGGCAATCAATGATTAATGTTAAATCAGGTGGTCGCACACGCTTATCTACTTTATGCGCAGGCATATTCTTGCTGATTTTAGTAGTATTTTTAAGTGATTGGTTGAAAGTTATTCCTATGGCTGCGCTTGTTGCTGTCATGATTATGGTATCAATAAGTACTTTTGAGTGGCGTTCGCTTACCCAATTTAAAACTAATCCTAAAAGTAGCAATACCGTTATGATTGCAACGGTTGTTGTAGTTGTAGCTACTCACAATCTAGCATTAGGCGTATTGACGGGTGTACTACTTTCCGCACTTTTCTTAGCCAATAAACTTGAAAATGATATACAGGTAATAAGTTCATTAGAAGGCAACGCTCGTTTATATGATTTAAGAGGACAAATCTTTTTTAGTTCTTCAGATAGATTCATGCAAAGCTTTAACTTTAAAGAGGAAGTAAAAGAAGTCATTATTGATCTGACTCATTCACATATTTGGGATGTCACTTCGGTTGCAATGCTTGATTCAGCAGTAGAAAAGTTCCAAAAGAATGGCATACAAGTTACTGTACGTGGTTTAAATGAAGCCAGTTCAATCATGATTGACAAGTATGGTACACATGCAAAAATTTAAAAAAAGGTCCTTCGGGACCTTTTCAATCATAGAGAATTATATTTTTATTAAGGAGATTTATATAACAAGCGGTTTGGGCTACCTGAAGGGTTTTTTACTACGTTACTGCTCGCTTGATTTAAAAGATTGGTAGAGATCGTTTGAGGTGAAGCCGTAGGTGTACTTTGAAGCATTTCAGCAACTACACCAGCAACATGCGGAGTTGCCATTGAAGTACCATTTAATATCTTGGTAGCTGTATTACTTCCAATCCAAGAAGAATTAATTTGGCTACCCGGTGCAAAAATATCAACACAGCTTCCATAATTAGAATAGCCTGCCCGAGTATCGGTATTATCCGTCGCAGCCACTGTAATGGCCTTACTTACTCTTGCTGGAGAAGATGTACATGCATCTGTATTTGAATTGCCAGCGGCTACGACCATGACATAACCATTATTATATAAATTTTCCACTGCACTATCTAAAGAAGAACTTGTTGCCCCACCTAAAGACATATTTACAACTGCAGGTTTTTTACCATTTTTTAATATCCAGTCTAAACCAGCAATAACATTACTTGAGGCCCCTGACCCATCACACCCCAAAATCCGGATAGGAACTAAATTGACATTTTTAGCAACACCATAGGTCGTACCCCCTACTGTTCCAGCAACATGGGTCCCATGTCCATTACAGTCGGTTGTACCATTGCCATCAGATATTGCGGTATAACCGCTTAACACACGTCCTGAAAACTCTTGGTGACTAGACAATATACCAGTATCCACGATATAAGCCGTAGTACCTGAACCCGTCTGTAAATAAGAATAAGCCGAATTTAATGGTAAAGCTTTCTGGTCTATACGATCTAGTCCCCAATCTGGATTACTTTGAGTAGTTGCATCAATATTTACTATTGTATCGCTTTCTACTGAAAGAACTTGAGGGTTCTTTTTCATCGCTTCAATAAAGGCTGTCCCTGCTGTATCAGGTAAATAAATTGCAAAACCTTTAAGAACAGTATCGTAGCTTTGTAAAACTTTACCAGCATGTTGTTTAGCAATATTTTGTGCGAAATCTTTAGAAGGACCTGCATCCTTATTTAATATAACAATATATTGATTTTTAATAATTCCTTTTGCTTGGGAAGAATCATTTACAGGATTTGCAACATTTGAAGCGGCATACACAAAATGAGTAGCTGCTATTGAAAGACAAATAGCAGACACTTGGCGAATATTCATGACTATCTCCATATATTATATTTTCAGGTATTTTTATGATAATTAATAACTTTTTACTTCAGGATTAAAATTTTAGATGAGAACTTTGAGGAGTTTTATCTGCTTTTAAACCCCAACCATATTTTCATAATTTTTTAGGTTAAACAATATCAATCCACTTTTTTATAGAAAAATGTGACATCTATCTACTTATAATTTAAATATTTTATTTTTTTATAATTAAAATATCACTCTATTTGGGTTCAATAATATAAAAGAATATAACCATTATGATAAGAACTATAGTAGCCATTGCTAAGTAAGTACCAACAGTATTAAAACTTCTTAGAAACTTCAAAATATCCATAACAATATGATAATTAACAGGTTATAGACAATTATTTCAAAATATAAAAGTTCATACAACTATAAAAAATTAACAATTTCTTTAACTGTGATTAATATGTACAATAAATGTATAAATATATATTTCCTATTCTTTATTAATTAAGCTTATTAGAAATAAATTATTTGAATTTTCTTACCTAACTAAAATAAACCCTTTATATAAACTTAGCCAGTTTAAAAATATTTTTTAAATAAACATTTTTAATAAAAAATACCCACATATCTTAAAAATATGTGGGTATTAAAAAAACAAACAACTTTACAGACGCAGTATATGCATATATAAATATATACCTTTAAAGATATATTTACAATACTTCTTTAAGTTTTTCACTTGAATTGAACCGAATTTACTATTAACTGTCTTTTTAATGCGCGAATCTTTGTACCATTAACGAATTGTACAAAAATAAAAAAGTCCGCATCTTGGGAAGCTACGGACTATAAACTCATCTAAGCAACAGCTAAACAGTTTGTCGATTAGAGAGAAAACACTATCTTTTTAATCTAATCGAGATATTAGTTTAGGTCAACTTAAAATAGTATACAGCAGTAAAAAACTCAAAAAATTGTGACACACTCTACACTTCCTTATTGATTAAGCAAAAATCAATATATTTATTTAAATCTAATAAAACAATATATCAATTTATATGTTGTTCAACTTGGTTATTTAACATACTCAGTGCTCTTGTACTGAAATATTTTATTAGCTGAACTTAATATTATAAATAAGATAACTTTTCATGATTTTCCAGCCACCTATTGTTTCTATAATATTTAAATCAACTTACCCTATGTTTACCAAGGCTAACTCAAACTTAATTTCTCACTTAAATATAAATTTAAAATAGTGCTCTAAAATAGAGTAATGGTTAATTTCAGGAATAATTTCAAAAGAAATCATATCGTCACCTTGACTAAGTCGATACTCAAAATAATTTTGACTTTGCCATTTTAATTCACTAAGTTCTAATCCACCACACAAAATCGTACAAGGAATATTGATCTGTTCCTGCTGATGAATAGGACTATATTTCAAAATATCCTCTTGCGATAAGTTTAAAGCATGATTTAAATGAGTCTCTTGTATAGGTAATAAATCATAAATCCCACTTAATAAAGTTGCCTTGGATAATAACGGATGGTTTAAACATAAAGCACCAAGATGAGCACCTGCTGAATGGCCGACCAATACTACTTCGCCTGTTTTCCAATTTTGTTCAGCGATAAAATCGAGCGCTTGTTGAGTTTGAGCAACGATTTGTGAAATATGACTTTGAGGAGCCAAGTCATATTCTAAAAGTACACACTGCGCTCCTTTTGCTAATATGTACGGCGCTATAAAGGCAAAGTCCGATTTATCACACCACTGCCAATATCCCCCATGTATAAAAATTACGGTTTTATTGACATGTTCTAGAGGAAAAAAATCCAGAATTGATCGGTTCTTTGAACCGTACTTTATATCTTTTATATGATAATAGGCCTGATAACTCAGCAAGCTTCTGTATTGGAAGCCTGCTAGTATTTCACCTTCATTCTCTACCGTTGTAGCATTGTCATACCTTCTCATATACCAATCACCTCAATGTTTCTTCACTAGAGTTGAGATTTAACTTTACGGTAGAACGTTTCAAATAATAGAAAAATATAAGAACCAGAACTAAAGGTACGCCAAATTGTAAAGTAGACTTAAATTCACTGGTAAACCAGGTAGTCACTGTAATGCTTAAAATCGCAATAAACCCAAACAAAGAGATAAATCGACTAGCAGGAATTTTAAATTTTAGTTGTATATTTTGCTGAACCATATGTCTTCTAAAAAATATATGAGTCACAAATATACTTCCCCACGTGAACAACGCACCAAACATGGATAGCGCAATCATAATTGGAAATGCGGAAGCTGGATTAATCGTATAAACAATACTAGCAATACCAATCCCTACCGCAGATAACAACAGCGCATTTACCGGTACCCCATTACTACTAATTCGACCAAAGACTTTTGGGGCATCACCTGCACGTGACAAGCTAAACAGCATACGAGTTGAAATATAAAGCATGCTATTCATAGCTGATAAGGCAGCTACAATTACAATAAAGTTTAAAATGCTATCCGCATACGGGATACCGACAATCTTCATGACCATAACAAAAGGGCTTGTTGCATCTGCTCCAATCAAAACAGTCCACGGCACCAAAGTAACGATTAGGAATAAGGACAATAAATAAAACAAAATGAGTCGAAGTGCTGTGCTTTTGAATGCTTTTTTAACTGCCTTTTCTGGGTCTTTAGCTTCGCCAGCCGCGACAGCAATCATTTCTATACTTAAATAACTAAATATTGAAATGATTACTCCAATCCAGACCCCACTAAAGCCATTTGGAAAAAAGCCCCCATGTCCTGATAAATGAGTTACAACTTGCGTCATTCCCTGATTGCTTTGCGTCAAGATACCAATAGACAAAAGAATAAATACGATAATGGCAAAAACTTTAATTGTGGAAAACCAGTATTCCACTAGTCCAAAAGCTTTAACACTATAGGCATTTACAACAAGTAAGGTCAGTGAAAAAAATCCAATCCAGACCCAAGAGTCTACATTCGGGAACCAGAGCTTCATATAATCAGCAACGGCGGTAATCTCTGTACCTACCGCCAGTACAATACAAGCCCAGTAACAGTAGCGAACTAAGAAGCCGGCAAGTGGACTCATATAATGTTCTGCATATGCACCAAATGAGCCCGAAGTAGGATGCTGAACTGTCATTTCAGCCAAACAAGCCATAAGCGCAAAAGCAATTAAACCACCAATCGCATAGCTGACTATGACTGCGGGACCTGCAAAGCTAATTGCAAATTTGCTTCCCATAAACAATCCGGTTCCAATTGCTCCACCAATGGCAATCATCCCCATCTGTTTTGCAGATAACTTTTTATGCAGCCCAGCTTCTCTATTTTGTATTTCATCAAAACTACTCATAAGCCCTCCTAGCCATTTGTTTTATTTTGATTCCTTAAAATCAGGTCACTTCACCGCGAACTAAATACTGCTTGTTTTTCCATTCACTATTCAGCATGGTTTCTTTTAAGTGCTGTACTGCATTCCAAACATCTTCAAAGCCCAGATACAAAGGTGTAATACCAAATCTCAAGACTGCAGGTTCCCGATAATCACCAATCACACCGCGTGCAATAAGTGCCTGAATAATTTCATAACCGAATTCATGACGATAACTAACATGACTACCACGATGCTTATGATCTAAAGGCGTAATTAACTCAAATCCAAATTCAGAACATTCTTGATGTACCAATTGAATAAATAAATCAGTTAATTTCAAAGATTTCTCACGGATTTTTTGCATATCAGCATGCAGGAAAATATCCACTCCGCATTCAATCAGACTCATAGAAATAACCGGCTGAGTCCCACATAAATATCGTCGGATACTATTCGCTGGCTCATAATGCTGTGCCATATCAAATGGTTTTTTATGACTCCACCAACCAGATAAAGGCTGCCAGAACTGATCACGGTGCTTTTCATTGACCCAGAGCAATGCAGGAGAACCAGGGCCACCATTTAAATATTTATAGGTACAACCAATTGCAAAATCACTATCAGTTTGATTAAGGTGCATAGGAACCGCACCGACTGAGTGGCATAAATCCCAAATCACCAAAGCATCTTTAGAGTGAATTTGTTCATTAATAGATGCCATATCATAAAAATAACCAGTGCGGTAATTCACATGGGAAAGTACTACTACAGCAACATCTTTCTCTAAAGCACGAGATAAGTCTTCTACGCCATCAATTAATTCAACCTGATAGCCCTTTTGAATTAAGTCAATGAAACCTTTAATAATGTAAATATCTGTTGGAAAAGCATCTTTTTCTGCCACAATAATTTTGTGTTCAGGGAATTTATCAGCCTGAATTTTTACCGCTGCAGATAAAACTTTAAATAAGTTCAGTGTAGTTGAATCTGAAATAACAACTTCACCTTGTTCCGCACCAATCAGTTTAGCGACTTTGTCACCCAGCCGTGTTGGTAACCCCCACCAGTCTGCCTTATTCCAGCTATTGATCAGATCTTCTCCCCATTCTTGGGAAATAATATGCTGAGCGACAGCCAAAGATTTCTTTGGTCTAGCACCTAAAGAGTTACCATCTAAATAAATAACGCCTTCTGGCAATGCAAATTCATCTTTAAATTTTTTGAGTTCATCTTCCTGATCCCAATACAAACACTGTTCACGAGTAATCATTTGGTATTGCACCTATTTCTACATTTCCTTTGTATTTGAATTTTATCACGTCAATTTGTACGATTTATTCGATAATATTTGATCAAAAATAGCTATTTTCGTATAAAATTCTAATTAAAATTAAAAAATATGGATGAAATTCGAAAATGAATGTAGATGCGATCGATCTAAAAATTTTGAAGTATTTACAAGACAATGCCCGTTTAAGTAACCAAGAACTTGCTGATCTTGTTAATCTTTCAGCATCTGCTTGTCACAGACGCGTCAAAATTTTAGAAACCAACGGAATCATTGAAAAATATCAAGCAAAAGTTAATTATGAAAAATTAGGTATAAAAATTGAGGCGATAGTTGAAATAAAACTTGCTCAACTCACCGAAAATGACCACAACTTTTTTTTAAGCCAAATCAAGAATTTTGATGAAGTCATCAATGCTTATATCATTACAGGTGAATCTAATTATGTACTGCACGTTGCCACTAAAGATCTAAACTCTTTTTCTCATTTTGTTATTAATACACTCAATAAAATTAAAGGTGTGGTAAGCATTAACTCAAAAATTATCTTACAGAAAATTATACAAAAGCCACTGTAGAATATTTAGCTAAAATTAAAAAAACTCTCGTTAAAGAATTTTTACTATGATCGAAACTGAACGTTTAATCTTAAGACAATGGAAAGAGTCTGATTCAGAGCCATTTATCAAAATGGGTTTAGACGAAGATGTTATGCGTTTTTTCCCAAAGCTTTTATCTGCTACTGAAAGTATAAGTTTAATTCAAAGAATATCAGCTCTTATTGATGAAAATGGCTGGGGATTTTGGGCGGTAGAATTAAAAGAAACTCAAGAATTTATAGGCTTTATTGGCTTACACAACCAACCAGAACAATTTGATTTTTCTCCCTGCATTGAAATTGGATGGAGAATTGCTACAGAACACTGGAAAAAAGGTTATGCCACTGAAGGAGCAAAAGCAGCATTGGACTATGCCTTTAATATTCTCAATAAAGATAAAGTGGTTTCTTTCACAGCAACAGTGAATAAGCCATCTCAAGCCGTGATGGAAAGACTAGGAATGCGCAAAGTTAAATACTTTAATCATCCCAAGCTTCCAGATGAACATGCCTTACAAAAGCATGTTCTTTATGAAATATATCATCCTAAACTTGAGTTATAATTCAGTTAAATAGTAATATAAATAAAATATTTCAATGAGTTAAAATGGTTGCTACTCATCAAAGTCATAACCTACAGAGGTGGAATACTCCCAATACTCATTAATCTTATCCGCAATATCTTCTTTGTCCATGGTAGTTAAAACGTAGAAAAGTTTTGCCTCTTTATTTTTTCTCAAAATTAATAAATTGTAATAGTCATATTCAGGGCCATTTAGCCCTAATGATGGCTGTTCTTCACAATGCTTCTCAGCCTTGTAATGCCATTCAAGTTTATAAGTATCAATACCATTGGCAGCATTGATCACTATGCCATCATTGGCTCCTCCAATAAATCCAATTTTCATCGCCTACTCTAAATTGTTATTCAAATGATTTTTAATATAACTTTAAATAAGTAGAGTTCAATTTATAAAATGTTTGCCAATACGTATCCTATGTAAATCAAAATAACGAGATGATTATTTCATTGTCCGTAAATACTCATAAGCTTCTTTTTCGTTGCTCTCAAGATGAACTTTTGCATCCGTTTCATCATTTAATGTTTCGTTTATTATTTTGCTCCCTTCATAAGAAATTTGATGACCAATTTGGAAATCTGCTCCTAATGCATCAATCACAATAAACTGCCCAGCCGTGTTTGAAGCAATAAAAAAACTGTTGTTACGATAACCATATCTAATTGTATATAATCCCACTTTTATTCCAACTTTTAATAATATTTAAATAATGATAATTTCATATAAAGTATAGAAACGCAAAAAATTATCAAAAAACTAATTTACAACTCATATAACTACCTATTTTTAAAAATTTTATCAGTCATTTTTTTATCTACTCTACTTCTATGACCATTTTCAAAAAATTTATTCATATGGCACAATTTAGTAGTGGTATCACAAAATACACCATTAGAAAAAGTAAAAGCAGATGTATCAAAGTCACCTTATGAAAAAGCTTGTTTTGCTTTTTTCGCACCTAAATATTGATTAGTTAAGGATTTGGAAACGCCCTTTTTATCTGCACAAATATATTTATCACAGACTACACCTCTTTTAGGTGAAAAAACTGCAGCTGTATTTTGTGCCAATGTATTTGCACTAAACGCAAAACAAATAGAACCAATAAAAACCACAAAGAAATTAGAATTTTTCATTTTTTAATTCACTCGTTATCATTAGTTATTGAAATAATATATCAAAAGTAAAATATCTTTAGAACTTTAAAATGATGAGATAACAACAAATCAATCTGTTTTTGAGGCTTTAATGTTTATAATCTTAGGCTAATTTCTTCCATGTATATTTAAAGCTGGAGCGTTCGCAACATGAATAAGGTAGTGCTGTTTGACATGGATGGAACTTTACTAGATTTAGCTTTTGATGACTTTAT
This sequence comes from Acinetobacter sp. AOR01_HL, assembly GCF_027855455.1. NCBI lineage: Bacteria > Pseudomonadati > Pseudomonadota > Gammaproteobacteria > Moraxellales > Moraxellaceae > Acinetobacter > Acinetobacter sp. AOR01_HL. The sequence continues at coordinate 123,177 of NZ_JAKTIM010000017.1, forward strand.
CTGGAACGAATGCTTACCTAAAAGACATTCTGAAACACATCATCTATCTTTAACTGAGAGTCAAGAAATATTAAACCAGTTTTATCGCAGCCATAAACATACGCTTGCTTGGTACTCATCAAATTACTGGACACAAACAACTGGCGTGGATGTTTTAAAGCTCCAGCAAGAATTTCAGCATAAAATTAAAGCGAGGTCAGGATGCATGGAGCTGCTCAGCGCTTTAAAAGCACAAGATTATCAATGTTGGTTAGTCACCAATGCTGACTGTGCAAGCCTAAAATTAAAACTTGATAACGTTCCTATCCAAGATTTTTTTGAAGTCATCGTATCTAGCGAACAAATTGGTTACGCAAAAGAAAACATCCGATTCTGGCAAGAGTTGCAACGCTTGCATTATTTTGCGCCAGAAAGCACTATTTTTTTAGATGACACTCTTCCTGTTTTAAAAACTGCAGAAAAATTTGGTATAAGACACTTGTTTACTATCTTACAGCCCTCAAGTCTTAAGAGTAAAAGACAGCCACAAGATTTAGAGTATGAAGCTCTAGATCAGCTTACAGAGCTACTGTCTATTTTGAATCAAATTGATAGAAAGGATAATGATGTCAAAATTGCGTGAAAACGATGCTGTAGAAACCATGCGTGTCGACAAATGGTTGTGGGCAGCACGTTTTTTTAAAACCCGTTCTATTGCTAAAGCTGCAATTGAAGGGGGTAAAGTACATCACAATAATGAACGTGTAAAAGTTTCTAAAGAGATTCGTGTCGGTATGGAGCTCGTAGTTCAACAAGGTTTCGATAAAAAAACAGTTGTTGTTAAAGCGCTCTCCAATACCCGAGGACCGGCCCCTGTTGCACAACAACTTTATGAAGAAACAGAAGTAAGTATTGCAAGACGGGAGTTGATTGCTTCCCAACGAAAATTGCATAATCTAGCACGACCTGACCATAGACCAAGCAAGAAAGATCGGCGACAAATCAATCGGTTTAAACAGGATAATGATCAACATTATGAAGATCACTGGTCTTATAATGATGAATAAAAACGTCGAGTTGTGTCGCACTCACATATACAATATATAGAAGCTAGAGAAAAAATCTGTCACTATTAGCCCTGTGAAACAAGTTGAGATTCAATGCATCCACTTGGGTTAAACGTGATGAACATAGAGTATTGAGGTTTTTGAGATGGATGAGAATAAAAGCAAAGCATTACAAGCCGCTTTGAGCCAAATTGAGAAGCAATTTGGTAAAAATACGGTTATGCGTCTTGGTGATAACACTGTTCAAGCAGTTGAAGCCGTATCTACAGGTTCTTTAACTTTAGACATCGCATTGGGGATTGGTGGTTTACCAAAAGGCCGTATTATCGAAATTTATGGTCCTGAATCTTCTGGTAAAACCACAATGACATTACAAGCAATTGCTCAATGTCAAAAATCTGGTGGTACATGTGCCTTCATTGATGCTGAGCACGCCCTAGACCCTCAATATGCACGCAAACTTGGTGTAGATATTGATAACCTACTTGTTTCACAACCCGACAATGGTGAGCAAGCACTTGAAATTGCTGACATGCTTGTCCGTTCAGGCGCAATTGATTTAATCGTTGTGGACTCGGTGGCTGCACTTACACCTAAAGCAGAAATCGAAGGTGAGATGGGTGACTCTCATATGGGTCTACAAGCGCGTCTTATGAGCCAGGCACTTCGTAAAATTACGGGTAATGCTAAACGTTCAAACTGTATGGTTATCTTCATTAACCAGATTCGTATGAAAATTGGTGTTATGTTTGGTAGCCCAGAAACTACCACTGGTGGTAATGCTCTTAAATTCTACGCTTCAGTTCGTTTAGATATTCGTCGTATCGGTCAAGTAAAAGAAGGCGATGAAATTGTTGGTTCAGAAACTAAAGTTAAAATCGTTAAGAACAAAATGGCTCCTCCGTTTAAAGAAGCTATTTTCCAAATTCTATACGGTAAAGGTACTAACCAACTAGGTGAACTTGTAGATTTAGCAGTACAACAGGACATCGTACAGAAAGCTGGTGCATGGTATTCATATCAAGGCAATAAAATTGGTCAAGGTAAAAACAATGTAATTCGCTATTTTGAAGAAAATACTCAAATAGCTGAAGAAATTGAACGTAATATCCGTGAACAATTGCTGACTACAGGCACAAATGGTGCAGTTCAAATTGAAGATGAAGAAGAGCCAGATCTTTTATTAGAATCGTAATTATACATGAGTCATAAAACGCCCTTCGGGGCGTTTTTTACAAGGAATTTTATATGTTCAAAAGAAACGATGAGCAATCTCAGCAGCGCCCTCCTCTTACTGGCCAACGTTTACGCTCATATGCTTTTGCTTTACTCACTCGCCGAGATTACTCTAAAGCAGAGCTTATCGAGAAATTAGCTCGTTATGCACAAAATATAGAAGAAGTAAAACAACTGGTTAAGGAGTTATCTGAACAAAATTACCAGAGTGATCAACGTGTTGCTGAGCAAATGCTAGCAAGCCAAATTCGTAAAGGTAAAGGACCGAAACGAATTCAACAAGCTTTAAAAACTAAACAAATTGAAAATGATTTAATTGCAGATGAAATTCAAGAAATTGATTGGGTAGAACAGGCTTATCAACTTAAAGTTAAAAAATTTGGAGAAGCTGTAGAGAAAGATCCAAAACTTAAAGCAAAACAGATCAGATTTTTACAATATAGAGGATTTGATTTAGATGTAATTTTAAAAGCAATCCAAAGAAAATTGGATTAAAAGAATGGTGGCAACCCCACTAGCAAAACTTCGGCACATCATAGATCTGCTACCGTTGCTACCTTCCGGTCCTGGCGGGGTTCACAGAGTACAATTGCGAAGCCACCAGCGGGGCTACCATTGCAAAACAAAGTATAGAGATTTTTAAAAGAGTTGCAACCCTTCTCTGCCTTTTTCGGCAAGTTTTTGTTTCGATTGATTAATTCCTCAGCAAAAATAGCTTTAAACCCCAAAAATGTAATTTCTTGAGCTTATGCTCTTTTCTTATTTTGCATAAAATATGCTTGAAGATTGTAAACTAGCCTTGCATTTAAACTGTTAACTGCTTTAATTGCATTGATCAATGAAAAACCTTAGATATTTAGAGAATTGTTTTTTATATTCCTGTGTCAAGGTGGCTTTTATATAAAATTATGGATTTATACACATGCAAATGAAGAAGCATTCTTTATTATTTATTGCCTTAATGAGCACCACTTCTCTATACGCAAATATCCCTATCGAGTCTCGTGGTTTAAGTCAAAATGATGGTAGTGCATCTAATACTTCTTCAAGCAATATTTCAGTTCCTACAAATTTAAACTGGGAATTGATGCAAAAAAACCAACAATTAGAAAATGATATTCGTACATTAAGAGGTCAGCTTGAAGAACAAGCTAATGATATTGAGCAATTAAAGAAAGATCTAGCAAACCGATATACCGATTTAGATCAACGTTTAGAATTATTACACCAAAAAGTTGACCCTGACAGTGCTACACAAGACGATAGTTCGAATGCAACGTCCGATAACACTACTCCTGCTAGTGCACCAGCCCCTCAAACCACAGAGAGTAATAAAGTAGCTGTAGTACCAGCCACACAAACTTCTGAGCAGCAGCCTAGCGCACCAACAACCACTACTCAACCAGCACCAGCTGCTGCGCAAAACCAGTCAAATTCCCTCGAATTAGAAAAAGCTGCTTATACTGTAGCTTTAGATGCGTATAAACAAGGCGGTGCTAAAAAAGCAATTGCTCCAATGCAACACTTTATAAAAAACCATCCTAATAGTATCTATACAGGTAATGCTTATTTTTGGTTAGCCGAGTTTCATTTAGCGACAGATCCAGTAAATTATAATGAAGCAAAGAAAAACTATAATGTCGTAGCTAACCAGTACCCAAATTCAAGTAAGGCACCTCGAGCATTGTACCAACTTTATAGTATCGCTAAAGATGTTGATAAGAATACTGTGTCAGCAAATCAATACAAGAACAAGTTACTTAGCCAATATCCAAAGTCTGAAGAAGCAAAATTCTTTAACAAATAATTTAGTTATAAAAAAAGACACTGTTAAAACAGTGTCTTTTTTATGTCTTCTTGATTAGCGCACAATTCCACGCTCTGATTGTTCAAGAGAATCAATCAAGAGTTGAGCTTCTGGAACTGAAGGTAAAATTTCACTTTTAATTTGGTCAATAGCTTGAACAGAAGTTAATCCAGATTTAAATATCAATTTATAAGCTTCTCTTAAGCCTTGAATTGTATTTTTAGACCAACCTTTTCTTCGCATACCTTCAATATTTATACCAAACGCATGTGCAGGGTTACCAGACGCCATCACATAGGCTGGAACATCTTTAAGGATCAAAGAAGCCCCACCAATCATGCTATAAGAATCGATCTTACAGAATTGATGAATTCCAGAATTACCACCCACAATAACGTGATCACCAATATGTACATGTCCAGCGACACCTACATTATTAGCAAAGATATTATGGTCACCTACGATACAATCATGTGCAATATGTGTATTTACCATTAATAGGTTATGACTACCTATCTTGGTTAATGCATTATCTTGTACCGTACCTCTATGTAAGCTGCAATGTTCGCGAATTAGATTATTGTTACCAATTTCAAGCCACGTTTCTTCACCTTTATATTTGAGGTCTTGGCAAACTTCGCCAACACTTGCAAATTGAAAGATTTCGTTATTTTGGCCAATTCTGGTAAAACCACCTACAACCACATGAGAATGTAATTTAGTACCAGCACCAATAGTCACTTGAGGACCAATAATACAATAAGGTCCTATTTGAACATCTGAAGCAATCACTGCAGATGGATCAATAATGGCGGTAGAATGGATTAAATCGTGATTGCTCATGCCTGCTCTGTTTTTTGGTGTGAAATCATAATCTCAGCGGTTGCTGCTACAATGCCATCAACGCTAGCTGTACAATTGTATTTGTAGATACCGCGCTTCTGCATTACCAACTCAGATTTTAATACAAGTTGATCACCTGCAACTACTTGTTTTTTAAATCTAACTCTTTCTGCACCAGCAAACAGAAATAATGAACCTGGTTTTGGCGTTTCATTGTTCATAATAAAACCAAGAACGCCTGAAACTTGAGCTAATGCTTCAACAATGAGAACACCAGGCATAATTGGATATTCTGGGAAATGCCCTTGTAGGAACTCTTCATTGATAGAAACATTTTTATAACCAACAATACTATTGTCAGTAACTTCAGTCACACGATCAACCAATAAGAATGGGTAACGATGCGGCAAATATTGACGAATCGTTTGAATCTGCATTGGTAATTCAGGGATGGCAAATTTAGGTGTAGTAGACTCGGTCATAATATTCTATTTACGCAAATTAAAAGTTGATTCAAGAGACTCTATTTGAGCTTGTATATGATCAAGTCGTTTAGTGATTTGGGTCAATGGCACATCTGCTAATTGTCGCAAGCGTACAATCGTCTTTTTCCAATGATTATTTTCAAATAATCCGGTTCCCGAAGAGTAAGTTCCAGCTTCAGAAATATTTTTTGTGACCATTGACATTCCAGTCAAAGTCACATTATCAGCAATTGAAAGGTGTCCTGCCACTCCACACGCCCCAGCTAGAATACAGTTTTTGCCAATTTTTGTACTTCCGGCAATACCGCACTTCGCTGCAATAGCAGTATTTGAACCAATATGGACGTTATGTGCAATTTGCACAAGGTTATCAATAATAACCCCATCTTCCAAAATTGTATTATCAAGTGCGCCTCTATCAATACTACAATTTGATCCAATTCGGACATCATTTCCAATTAAAACTGAACCTAATTGAGCAATACGATGCCACTTTCCTTGATATGGAGCAAAACCAAAACCTTCTCCACCAATGACAGTACTTGAATGAATACGCACCCGATCTCGTAATTTAGAACCACCTGTAATAGTGACATGAGAATCAATAAAACAGTCTTTTCCAACTTCTACATTATCATCAAGTTTGGTATGTGACTGAATGACGGTATTATCGCCAACTACACAATTTTCACCAATAACCACATAGTGACCAATATAAGCAGTTTCGGAAATAACAGCAGATGGATGAATTTGGGCAGTACTTTCTATGCCTGTTGAGCTAATCTTTTTATCAAATACATGGGTAAGGATTGCAAACGCAAGATAGGGATTATCAACAATAATAAAATTATCTTTTTCAGGAAGATGTTCTTTTAAAGCTGCGGTAACAATGTAAGCGCCCGCACGACTTACTTTAGCTTGATCGAGATGTTTCTCACCATTCACAAAAGTAAGATGGTTAACCTCTGCATTTTCCAAACTCGCCAAGTTTGAAAATTGAAGACTACCTTCACCAATTAGCTCACCTTTAACAAGGTGAGCTAATTCATCTAAACGATATTGTTGCGCTTTCATTAATTTATTTCATTGAATTAACCTTTTGTATCATTTTATCAGTTAAATCATACTTAGCGTCATAGGCAACAGTCGAATTTTTATTCAAAATAAAGTCAAGATTATTTTCTTTTCGTAATTGCTCAGCAGCTTGCTTAACTCTAGTCTCAAAAGTTGTATTCATACTTTGTAAGCTCGTTTGAACTCTTGACTGTAAGCCTTGCTGTGTTGAATTAAACTCATTTAATTTCGATTGATACTGAGATTGTAATTTTTTAATCTCATCTTCTTTCATTTTTTGGCCTTGAGTCTGCGCTTGACGTTGAAGCCCTTCTAACTCTTTACCTAATTGCTCAAGCTTAGTTGTAGTTGGTTTCACAGACTGGTTTAAGCTTGCATTTTGCTGTTTCAAATAAGTACTACTTTCAACAACTTTAGCAAGATCAATTACCCCATAACCAGCTGCATTAGCTGCTACAGAAGCCACTGTCAGGCCTAACCCTAACATTAATTTATTTAATTTATTCATGTAAATCTCTTTCCTTATTTCGTTATACAAAAAGATCGTACTTAGAAAGTACGACCAATTTCAAACTGGATTTCTTTAGTTTCATCACCCGGTTTATCATTTAACGGGAATGCATAGCTAAGTGACAATGGACCAATCATGGTAATCCAGGTTACACCAACACCCACACTATAACGTAAGTTACCTAAATCAAATCCATAATTATCTTCACAATATTTTCTGACATCCGTAATAGTCTGGCCTTTAATGATCATGCCTTTATTACCATAAGCTGAATTGTTGATATCACATTTTGTATCAAAAACCTGACCACCTTCCGCAAAAAGAACAGGGCGTACTTGGCGAGTCCAGTCACCTTTAAATGGCATTGGTAAAACTAACTCTGTACCAAATTGGAGAAGAGCATTACCACCTACTTCTTCAGGAGAACTATCATTTTGCTTAGTTTCTTGTAGATTTACACTTGGATATTTAGGTCCCAGGGTACTGTTGTCATAGCCTCGAACAGAACCGTAACCGCCTGCATAGAAGTTTTTATAGAATGGTAAGTCATTACCATAACCTAACTTGCCATAACCACGAAGTACAAAGCCGGTACTACCAATAGGGAAAAATGCTTGAGTATCATAAGTTACTTTTTGATAATCAACATCACTACCTGGTAAACCAATTTCAAGACCTACACGATGAGACATACCTGACGTTGGGAAAATTGGTCTATTTAAGGTGTTATAAGACCAACCCAAGTTCAAGTTATAAGTAAAAAACTCACCTTCGAATGCGCTTCCAAAAGGAGCAGAAGTTTGACCATCAGGACATTTCCCACTAGCATCTAGATCTACTAAACAATAAGTACTTGTTGAAGTAGTTTTTCCACCATTTGCCAACAAATAGTCACGTACATATGTAGAAACATAAGGGCCTGTGGTTACTTTAGTGTTATCAACGCCCACCGAAGCACTTAAACTTTGATTTTCGTCAATAGGGTAACCAAAACTTAAACTACCACCAAAACTATCCGTTACATAGTTGTTAACGTTATAGTCATCATTCAGCTTCGTTTTACGATAATACACGTTATAACCGCGGCTTACCCCATCAATGGTAAAGTAAGGGTCGGTAACACTTAAGTTGTAATAGTCTTGAGTTTCAGAACGAGATAAGTCAATTGCTACTCGGTTACCTGTACCCATAAAATTAGTTTGACTAAGTCCTGCTTGGAACGTAATACCACCACTTTGCGAATAACCAACCGCTAATGTAGTAGTACCTGAATGTTGTTCTTCAACATTTACGTTTAAGTCAACTTGGTCGGGAGAGTTTGGAATACGAGCAGGTTTAATATCAACTGTTTTAAAGAAACCTGTACGCTCTAAACGAACCTTAGATAAGTCAATTTTTTCATTGCTCGCTAATGCACCTTCCATCTGACGCATTTCACGACGTAATACTTCATCAGAAGTTTTGCTATTACCAGTAAAATTAATACGACGTACGGTAACTTGTTGACCTGGATTCACATAATAATTTAAGTCAACAACGCCAGTTTCATTATTAATCTGCGGCACAATATTTACATCTGCAAAGTAATAACCTGCATTACCATACTTACGTAAAAGTAATTGCTTAACCGCATTTACTTTTTCTTGTGAATAGGTATCACCGTCTTTATAAATTTTTAATGCTTGTAATTCTTCAGGCTTATAAAGCGCATCACCTAAGAATTTAGTTTGACCAAATTTAAATTGGCTACCTTCATCAACACCAACCTCAATAAAGATATGCTTTTTATCTTCACTAATATTGAGTTGGGAATTATTAATATTAAAATTAATATAGCCTTTGTTAAGGTACATGGCACGTAAAGCTTCAAGGCTTGCAGCCATTTTTTCACGTGCATAGCGGTCATTACGTGTGACTACAGAAGCCCAACCACTTTCTTTAACAGCAAATGCTTGTTTAATTTCACTGTCTTTAAAAACAGTATTACCAATTACATTAATATCAAAGACTTTTGCCGGCGTTCCTTCATTAAAATTAATTTTTAATTCAACGCGGTTATTTGGGCGAGCAACTGTATCAACTGTAACATCAGCATCATAACGGCCTTGTTGAGTATATTGTTGCTCTAATTCTGTCTCAATGGTTTGCAAAGCAGATTTCTTAAAAACCTCACCCTCAGCAATACCCATTTTTTTGAGGCCTTGTTCTAGAGCCTCTTTAGGAATAAGTTTATTACCCTTAAATTCAAGCTTTGAAATAATTGGGCGCTCAATAACATTAAAAACCAAAGTATCATTTTCTTTTGATGCTTTAATATCATCAAAAAGTCCAGTGGCATACAATGTTCGAATTGCTTCGGCGATCATCGGTTCATTAACGCGATCGCCACTGTTGATTGGCAACATGGTATAAACATTTGCAGGGGTAAGACGGACCAACCCGTTTACACGAATATCTCTAACAACGAAATCATCAGCTGCATATGCTTGTTGTACCGCTGCCATAGCGCTAACAAGTGCCAAAGGCATTAAAAAATGTGTGTGCCGCATGCCAGTTTTTTCCAGTAAGTTATAAATCCATATACGTTTACAAACGCATAAAGTCATTAAATAAAGCTAAAAGCATCATACTACCGAGCAGTACCATACCAATTTTTAGACCAAACATTTGTATTTGTTCAGAAACAGGCTTCCCACGAATAGCTTCAATAATGTAATACACTAGATGACCACCATCTAACATTGGAATTGGTAATAAGTTTAAAATTCCAAGGCTTACACTCATTAAAGCCATAAAAGAGATAAAGGTTTCCCAGCCCATTTCTGCACTTTGGCCAGCTACTTTTGCAATGGTAATTGGCCCAGAAAGATTTTCTAATCCAATTAGTCCCTTAACCATTTTTACTATTGAATTCAAAATCATGCTAGAGATTTGGCCAGTTTTATCAAGTGCCATTTCAAAAGCTTGTATTGGAGTATATTGAATTGTTTGCTTATATTCGTCAGGAATTGTAATTTTTCCAGCATCACTTTTTACACCAAGTACTCCATTTACCTGCCCCATGCTATCACGCTTACCTTGTGGCATAACTTGTAAATGTACTAGTTGTTCATGACGTAAGACATCAATCTTAAGTAACTTTTCTGGGGAACGCTGGACAACTTCTACCACGTCGAACCAATCTTTCATAGGCTGGCCATCAATCGCAACAATACGATCGCCCACTTTCATCCCTTGACGAATCGCCGCACCATCTTCCGTTAACTCTGTTACAACAGCAGGAATCACAGGTCGATAAGGTAAGAAACCTAATACGTCCAGTGCAGATTCATTTTGATTTTTTAAAAAATCTTTGATTGGTAATACAAAATTTTTTTCGGAACCAGCACGGTCCACATCAATATTTACAGTACCTGTTTCCCCAACTCGATCAATCAAAGCAAAGTTTAGCTTTTCCCATGTTGTTGTCTCTTTCCCATCAACAGCAATAATTTTGTCACCTACATGTAACTGGGCTGCTGCAGCTGGAGAGTTTGGAATAATTTTACCAATTTTAGTATTTAATTGTTCTTGGGCTGGTAAAAACAAAATCCAAAAAAGAAGTACGGCAAAAATCAAGTTAATTAATGGCCCAGCAGCAACAATCGCTATACGTTTCCACGGTTTTTGACGGTTAAAAGCATATGGTAGATCTTGTTCTGCCACATTACCTTCTCGCTCGTCCAACATTTTGACATAGCCACCTAAAGGTAAGGCAGAAAGCTGATATTTAATACCAGACTTCTTAGACGTCCATTTCAGTAAAGTTGGTCCAAACCCAATTGAGTAAACTAAAACTTTAACACCAAGTTTTCGCGCAACCCAGTAATGGCCAAACTCATGGATTGCAATTAGAGGCCCAAGTAAAAGAGCTGCCGCTGCAATCATAAACAGTGCATTCATTTCAGCCTCCAATACTTGATATATATTGCTGAGCTACAGATCGGGCCACTTTATCTTTATCTAAAATGCACTCGATGCTTTCAGCCGCTGCATTCTCTAATTTTTCCAAAGTATGCTCTACCACTTGCGGAATACTTGTAAATCCAATCCTTTCCATTAAGAATGCTTCAACTGCAATTTCATTAGCTGCATTCAAAATGGTTGGTGCCAAACCTCCCGCACGCATTGCTTGTCTAGCCAAATTTAATGCAGGAAATTTTTGGGTATCCGGTGCCTGAAAATTAAGTTGAGAATACTCAAATAAATCTAAAGCAGGAACATTAGTTTGTAAACGCTCAGGCCATGCCAATGCATGTGCAATCGGAGTACACATATCCGGGTTACCCATTTGTGCTAATGTTGAGCCATCAACATACTGCACCATAGAGTGAATGATACTTTGTGGATGAACAACAACTGTAACAAAATGTTCAGATATTGAAAATAAATGACAAGCCTCAATTAACTCTAACCCTTTATTCATAAGAGTAGCCGAGTCAACCGAAATTTTTTGTCCCATTGACCAGTTTGGATGTTTACATGCTTGTTGCGGCGTTACATGAGTCAATTGTTCTAAGGAGTGATTTAAAAAGGGACCACCCGATGCTGTAAGCAATATTTTAGATACACCTAGCTGTGGTTGCCCTGTTCTATCTGCTTGTAAATAATTATGAGGTAATGATTGGAAAATTGCATTATGTTCAGAATCAACGGGCAATAACAATGCCTGATGATCACGAGCAGTTTGCATCATGATTTCACCAGACATAACTAATGCTTCTTTATTGGCAAGTAGGACTCGTTTACCTGCCTTAACAGCCGCTAAAGTTGGCAACAGCCCAGCTGCCCCTACAATTGCAGCCATAACAATATCCACATCTGTATGAGATGCGATATCGACTAAACCCTCTTGCCCAGCTAAAACATCAATATCCGATATATTTTGCTGAGCAAATAGTGTTTTTAGTTCAGCTATTTTCTGTTCAGGAACAACAACAACTTTAGGTCGAAACTGTTTGCAGATTTCAACAAGTTCAGAAATTCGACTATGCGCCGAAACTGCAAAGACTGAATACTTATCTGGATGTTGACCTAAAATTTTTAAGGTACTTCGTCCAATAGAACCGGTTACACCCAATATGCAAACAGATTGTGTCATCTATAAATCTACACCAATAAGCTTTAATATATACATTCCCGTTGCAAAAAGCGGGGCTGCTGCGAGTAAAGAATCAATACGGTCCAATACACCACCATGACCTGGCAAAACACGGCCAGAGTCTTTAATACCAGCACGGCGTTTGATCATTGATTCAAATAAATCACCTAATACTGAACCGAACACTGTAATTAAAGACAAAATCAAGAATAGAAGTTGTTGAACCCAAGTTAGGTTTAAATATTGATATTGCACCACAAGCATTACAATAATTGTAGTGAGAATACCGCCATATAAACCTTCTACTGATTTATTAGGACTTACTGTAGGCGCCAATTTTCTTTTACCGAATTTACGGCCTACAAAGTAAGCTCCACTATCTGCACCCCACACAAGCAAGAACAAATACATCAGCCACCATGGTGAGCTTTGCCATACTACAAAGATTGCAGTCACTGCTGCACAGATAAGAATCAAACCAATGACATATAGGGTCGCGTTATACCACCCATCGAATTCAGGAAAAGACTTAACCCAATAAACACTAACGAGCCAAGTTAAAATTGAAGCCGACCATAACAGTAAAGCAATGTCATGAAAGAATAAGGCAACGCCAGAAACAAAGGCAACAAGTAGACCATAACCCCAAGCTTTAGGTTTTACTACTGCACCAACTTCCCGAGGCATTAACTTATACCATTCATACCCCGCAACTCCTGCTGCTACAATCATAAGTACCAACATTGGATAATGTGATTGCGTAGCAAACATACAGCCCAAAACAACTGCAACAAGTACCAATGCGGTAACAATCCGCTCTAACATTATAATTTCTCGATTTTCTCTTGCTGAATTTGTTCAGATGTTTTACCGAAACGACGTTCACGCCCTGAAAAAACATTCAATGCATGGTCGAATTCTTCCACTGTAAATTCCGGCCACAAAGTATCCGTAAAATACAGCTCCGCATAAGCCGCTTGCCATAACAAGAAGTTAGATATACGGAAATCTCCACCTGTACGAATCAACAAGTCCACAGCTGGCAGATCGTTTAGACTGACATATTTTTCGAACAAATCAACATTTATTTGATCAGCGTCAATTTCGCCACGGGAAACTGCTTGAGCAACCTGCTTAGCTGCATTTGCAATATCCCACATACCACCATAGCTTACCGCAATAGTTAATGTCATGGCGTCATGATGTGCTGTTTGTTGCTCTGCATCTTCCATTAAGGCAACTAAATGTGAAGGTAATCGGGAACGATCCCCTATAAAGCGCAAAGCAATATTGAATTTCTTCATGCGAGGTATTTGCTCATGAATCGTTTCTTCAAGAAGTTTCATAAGCAGATCGACTTCATATTGTGGTCGATTCCAATTTTCACTCGAAAATGCAAAAACAGTTAAAGCACGAACGCCAGTTTTAACACAATGTTCAACAATAGGGTCAAGAACATTTTTACCCTCTCTGTGCCCATCGCCTTTTTGCATTTGATTTTTCTTTGCAAAGCGATTGTTGCCATCCATGATGATGGCAACATGCTGAGGAAGATGATACTCTTCTGAATCGGTCATAAAAATTAGACCTTCATCAATTCTGCTTCTTTCGCTGCTAGACGCTTGTCTACTTCTGCAACATATTTATCAGTGATTTTTTGGATATCATCGCCTGCACGACGCTCATCATCTTCAGAAATTTCTTTCTCTTTTAACAATGCCTTGATATCACCTAATACATCACGACGAATATTACGGATAGCAACTTTCGCATTTTCAGCTTCACTACGAGCGATTTTCTGCATATCACGACGTGTTTCTTCAGTTAAAGCTGGTAAAGGTACACGGATTGAATCAGCAGTAATAGGATTTAAACCTAAATCACTTTCACGAATTGCTTTATCAATTGCAGCAACCATCGTACGTTCAAATGGTTGAACGATAAGCGTACGAGAATCTTCAACACCAACGTTCGCTACTTGGTTTAAAGGCACATCAGAACCATAGTAAGGAACCATTACCCCATTTAAAATTGATGGGTGTGCACGGCCGGTACGAACTTTAGCAAACCCTTGTTCCAAAGACTCAAGAGTTTTTAACATACGCTGTTCGCTGTCTTTTTTCAGATCGTTAATCATATGATCTTCCTTACTTATTTATTCAAGGATGTATATAACAAATTTAATTTAGCGCTAGTATAAAGAGCTTTACGGCACACGTACATTATTTAGTAACGCGTGTACCCTCTTTTTCACCCATTACCACTGACAATAGCGCACCAGATTTATTCATATCAAATACTTGTAATGGAACATTATGGTCACGGCATAAGCAAATTGCCGTTAAATCCATAACACCCAGTTTTTCATCTAACACTTGGTCAAATGTTAAATGGTCATATTTCACCGCATCTTCGTATTTACTCGGATCTTTATTATAAACACCGTCTACTTTGGTCGCTTTCAAAATTAAATTTGCTTCAATTTCAATACCACGTAAACATGCTGCTGTATCAGTTGTAAAGAATGGATTTCCTGTTCCTGCTACGAAAACGCACACTTCGCCTTGGCTTAAATGACGAATCGCATCACGACTTGAGTAAGACTCTACAACAGTACCGATTGGTAGCGCTGACATAAGACGAGTTCTGATATTACGGCGCACCAATGCATCACGCATTGCCAAACCATTCATAACAGTTGCAAGCATCCCCATCTGATCACCTGTTACACGACCAACCAAACCGTCTTTTTGTAACTGGCTACCACGATATAAGTTACCGCCACCTACAACGATACCTACTTGCACACCCAAGCCAACCAAATGTGCAATAGAAAGTGACATCTGATCTAAAACTTGAGCATCAATACCCATATCTTTATTACCTGATAAAGCTTCACCAGATAATTTTAATAAAATTCGTGAATAACGGGGGCTGATTGTTTCCGCCATGATTTTGCTCCAAGACCTCTTAAACTGAATGCTTTTTGAATCGCGATTCGATTAGACCGATTTAATTTTAATTAACTTTGCAAATAAGTCGTATTCATCCGCATCGGTAATTTCGACTTCCAACATATCGCCTGGTTGAATAGTGCTCTTATCGATATCTTCTACAAAGACATTACCGTCAATTTCCGGAGCATCGGCATAAGAACGTGCAACAGCAACAGGATATTCATCTTCCAAACTATCGACCAATACAGTCATCGTTTGACCAATACGTTTTTGTAATTTGGCAGCAGAGATTTGTTGCTGCACTTGCATAAAGCGCTCGTAACGCTCTTGCTTAACTTCTTCTGGCACATGATCTGGTAAATCATTTGCCGTAGCGCCTTCTACTGGTGAATAGGTAAAGCAGCCTACACGATCAAGTTGAGCTTCAACCAACCAATCGAGCAAAATCTGGAAGTCTTCTTCAGTTTCGCCTGGAAAGCCAACCACGAAAGTAGAACGGATCACAAGATCCGGGCATTTTTCGCGCCATAATTTAATTTTTTCTAATGTATTCTCACTATGCGCCGGACGTTTCATTAACTTAAGAACGCGTGGGCTTGCATGCTGGAATGGAATATCGAGGTATGGCAAGATTTTACCTTGAGCCATCAAATCGATTACTGCATCAACATGTGGATATGGATATACATAATGTAAGCGAACCCAAATTCCAAGCTGACCAAGTGCTTCACACATGTCAAAGAATTTGGTTTTTACGGGCTGTCCATTCCAGAAATCGAGCTTATATTTGGTATCTACGCCATAAGCTGAGGTATCTTGGGAAATGACCAAGATTTCTTTTACACCTGCACGTTTTAACGCAGCAGCTTCTTCTAATACGCTTCCAACCGGACGTGATACTAAATCACCGCGCATGCTCGGGATAATACAGAAGGTACAACGGTGGTTACAGCCTTCAGATATTTTTAAATAAGCATAATGTTTCGGTGTTAAACGGATACCTTGCTCAGGAACAAGGTCAATAAACGGATTATGTTTAGGCGGTGCTGGGACATATTCATGTACAGCTTCCATAACGTCTTGATAAGCTGCTGCACCAGTAACTTTTAGAACATTAGGGTGCATTTGACGAATTTTATCTTCGTCTTTACCTAAACAGCCCGTCACAATAACTCGGCCATTTTCACTCATGGCTTCGCCAATTGCATCTAAAGATTCTTGTACTGCAGATTCAATAAAACCACAGGTATTAACAACAACTAAATCAGCACCATCATAATCTGATGCAACTTGATAACCTTCAGTCTTTAACTGAGTTAAAATTCGTTCAGAATCTACCAATGCCTTAGGACAACCTAAAGAAACAAAACCGACTTTGGGGGTCTTCATGAATCTGCGCTCCACTTGAATGCGCGTATTGTATGTCTTTTCTCGTCTCAAGCATAGGTGGAAACCCCACTCTTTGTGTAATGCACCAAAATACAACCAATATTTGCACCAAAACTCAATATTGCACCAAGTTGGATCATGATATTATTGATGTATACATCCGTATTTTTGACCAAAAGATATTAAGAACGATTTTAGAGCGCTTTAATTACGCTTAAAACCTTAAAATAAACCATAAACAAAGTTGGCGTACATTTTGCATCAATCATGTTCTATAACGGTGAAAACCGATAACCAATGAAGATGCCATTGCGCCATTTTAAGACAGGAACGATTCGCTAATGGATCAACACACACCTATCGACTATCGCCTATTGGTAGACAATTTAACTACTGCGATTTTATTAATCGATAGTAACTTTAATATTTTTTATTTAAATTCCGCTTGTGAAGCACTTTTTGACATTAGTTTGCTTCGCGCTTCTGGACAACCGGTTTTAAATTTACTTCATGCACCTGATGATACTTTTAATACGCATGAAGCCTTATTGAACACGTTAAAAACGGGACAACCTTATACACGTCGTGAAGCCATCATTAATGTCAATTTTAAAGATTTACATGTGGATTATACGGTCTCGCAATTAAATGCAGGTAAAAGCTACCACCCGCTCTTACTTATTGAGTTAAATCCTATTGATCGTATGTTGAAAATTTCTAAGGAAGAAAACCTAATTCAACAACATCAAGTGGCTAGACAACTGGTTCGAGGCGTTGCTCACGAAATTAAAAACCCTCTGGCTGGTATTCGGGGGGCAACTCAGTTACTTGCTCGTAGTTTAAATGACGAGAGCTATGCTGAATTTACAGATATTATTATTAATGAGGTAGATCGTCTCACCAATTTGGCCGACACCATGTTGGGCTCAAGACAACTGCCAAGTTATGAAAATGTAAATGTGCATGAACCTCTAGAACGGGTACGCTCTTTAATCGCAAATCAGACCAAGAAAAAAATCAAAATTACTCGTGATTATGATTTGTCTCTACCCGATGTAAAAGCCGATCGAGATCAGCTCATTCAAGTCATGCTTAATATTAGCGTTAATGCGATTCAAGCTATTACAGAAAATAAATCATTTTTTACAGATCAAGAGCCTGAATTAATTTTACGTACCCGTATTCAACGTCTAGTCACTATTAATGGAGTACTCAACCGCTCTGCTGTACGAGTCGATATTGAAGACAATGGACCGGGTATTCCCGAAAGCATTTTAGAGTCTGTGTTTTACCCTTTGGTTACAGGACGAGCAAAAGGCACAGGGCTTGGCCTGAGTATTGCACAGAACATCATGCATCAACATAACGGAATGATTGAATGCCAATCAGTTCCTGGAAAAACAATGTTTAGCTTATATTTACCTTGGGAGTCAGACCGTGTCGCGAAATAAAATATGGGTTATTGATGACGATCGCGCCATGCGATGGGTACTTGAAAAGACCTTTAAAGAAGAAGGATTTGACGTCACCAATTTTGAAGAAGCTCAAACAGCACTTGAACGTTTACATCATGATGCGCCCGATGTCATCTTAACTGACATTCGTATGCCAGGTATTGATGGGTTAACTTTCTTATCTAAAGTGAAAAACTCTCACCCCGACTTGCCTGTCATCATTATGACGGCGCATTCGGACTTAGAGTCTGCTGTATCAAGCTATCAGACTGGTGCATTTGAGTATTTACCAAAACCATTCGATATTGATGAAGCTTTAGCTTTAGTCAATCGAGCAATTTTGCATATCAATAAGTTGCAGCAGCAAGAAGCGACAAAAACAGCTTCACCACTACAATCAACAGAAATTATTGGCGAATCTCCTGCTATGCAAGAGGTTTTCCGAGCGATTGGTCGTTTATCTCAGTCGCATATTACCGTTTTAATTAATGGTGAATCAGGCACAGGTAAAGAACTGGTTGCGCATGCTTTACATAAACATTCTCCACGACGCGCTAAGCCTTTTATTGCTTTAAACATGGCAGCAATTCCTAAAGATTTAATCGAAACGGAATTATTTGGTCATGAAAAAGGTGCTTTCACGGGTGCAAACACCCAACATCAAGGCCGCTTTGAACAAGCAAATGGCGGAACACTATTCCTTGATGAAATTGGTGACATGCCATTTGAAACCCAGACTCGATTGTTACGTGTGCTCGCAGATGGTGAGTTTTACCGAGTTGGTGGTCATATACCGGTTAAAGTAGATGTCAGAATTGTCGCGGCAACCCATCAAGACTTAGAAAAACTGGTGAATGAAGGTCGTTTCCGTGAAGACTTATACCACCGTCTAAATGTTATTCGAATTCATATTCCGAAGCTTGCGCATCGCAGTGAAGACATCCCTATGCTGGCTCAACATTTCTTGGCTCGCGCGGGTAAAGAGCTAGGTGTAAGTCCAAAGATTTTACGCACTGAAACAACGGACTATATGCAACAATTACCTTGGCCTGGTAATGTTCGTCAGCTTGAAAATACCTGCCGTTGGTTAACTGTCATGATTACTGGTCGTGAGGTTTATCCGGAAGATTTACCTTCTGAGCTTAAACAGGTTCCACTCCAAAAAAGTAGTGAGACTAGTCAGCCAGCACCATCTTTTGAACGTATTTCTTTGCACCATTGGGATGAGCTACTAAGCCAATGGGCAATTCAAAAACTTAAAAATGGTGAAATGAAGATTTTAGACATTGCTACTCCAATGTTTGAGCGCACCTTAATTAATGCAGCACTACAGCAAACTCGTGGGCGCAAACGCCATGCAGCCGAGCTGTTAGGTTGGGGTCGTAACACCCTAACCAGAAAGTTAAAAGAGCTGGGCATGGACTCTGCTGATGACGATGATGAGGACGAACATAAAGCAACATTGTCAGAAGCTTAACACCGAAGTAAAAATCAAAAAGCGGCTAATTTAATTTAGCCGCTTTTCTTTATGACTATTTAAATCGGAATTGACTATCAAACTAAAATGTGAACATACGGTTACATGATCAAAAAATTCTAAAAACCCATATAACTTATTATATCTAATAAATTTTCTACAAACCTACACTCTACTTATTGTTTACCAGATGACCTAAAAACATACCAATGACCATCGTTAAAGATAGATTTGCTATACTAGATAAGCAGTGTTAGCCGTCGTTATTAAATTTTATGCATGATCCAGTCCTTGAGTCACATCATCTCGTATGTGAGAAACCCCAAACACGCCGCGGTATAGAACGTCGTTTAGCTCTATTGCTAAGCGCAACCGAGCTGTTTTTGGAAAAAGGATATGATGCTGTCTCTCTTGACGACATCGTTAATCATGCTGGTGGTTCAAAAACCTCTATTTATAAATACTTTGGTAATAAAGATGGCTTATTTACTGCAATCTGCGATTATCGCCGTGAAATGTTTTTTAAAGATATCTGTATTGCATTTCAACCAGAGCAAACTTCTTTAAAAGATTATTTAATCCAAACTCTCATCCGTTTTTATAAGCACATTATTCAACCTGAACACATTGCCTTTTTACGTTTGGTTATTGAACAAACTCAATGTAATGCGACTTTAAGCCAATACTTATATGAAAAATGTGCTCTGGATGTCCAAAATACAATTGCTCAAGCCTTACTCATATCTCATCAATCAGGTGAAATTACCTGTACATCTCCTGATCATTCCTCTCTTATGTATTTTGGAATTTTACGTGATATTGAATGGCGAATGATTATGGGAATGCCTCTCCCACCTAATGAAACGGAAGTCATTGATTATATTAACTATTGTGTTGATATTTTCTTAAAGGGCCATCATAAAGTCTAATTCTTTTGCATTTTGAAATGCTTATAGTATAGTAGACTTCTTTTTTCCCACTTCCACCCAGCCAACAACAGATAATTGTTGTAATTCAAAACAATTATTATGGAGTAGCTACATGGCTCTAAGACATTTCCTGACTTTACGTGATCTATCCACTCTAGAACTTAATCGCATTTTGGAACGCGCAAGCGAACTTAAGAAAATGCAGCAAAGCAATAAGGTATATCAACCTTTTGTTGGTAAAGTATTGGGAATGATTTTTGAAAAATCGAGCACACGCACTCGTATTTCTTTTGAAGCTGGTATTAATCAATTTGGTGGTAGTGCCATTTTCTTATCACCACGTGATACGCAATTAGGCCGTGGTGAACCGATTGAAGATTCAGCCCGTGTTATTTCAAGCATGCTTGATATCGTAATGATTCGTACTTTTGGTCACGATATCGTTGAACGTTTTGCATCTTATTCAAAAGTTCCCGTTATCAATGGCTTAACTGATGATCACCATCCTTGTCAGTTACTTGCAGATTTACAAACTTATATTGAACATCGCGGCAGTATTGAAGGCAAAACCGTAGCTTGGATTGGTGATGGCAATAATATGTGTAATTCATACATTGAAGCTGCACACATGATGGGTTTCAAACTCAAGATTGCATCACCAAAAGGTTATGAACCTAAACCTGAGTTTTTAGCAGAGTTTGGGCATTGTGTTGAACTTTTTGATAATGCGGAAGATGCGGCTGTAAATGCTGATCTTATCGTTACAGATGTATGGGCAAGCATGGGACAAGAAGAAGAACAGAAGCTTCGTGAAAAAGCCTTTGCTGATTTTCAGGTTAACGAGAAATTAATGGGACTTGCACACCCGGACTGTTTATTCATGCACTGCTTACCTGCTCATCGTGGTGAAGAAATTTCTGAAACCATGCTCGACCATAAAAATGCCGTAGTATGGGACGAAGCAGAAAACCGTCTGCATGCACAAAAAGCTTTAATGGAATTTTTACTCAACGAAAATTTGAAAAAAGCTTAATTTCTAATTCAAAAAACAGCATCATTAAGGTGCTGTTTTTTATTTTTATAAGATCCCTATTATCCTCATTTATTATTTTAAAAATTTTTATGATGTTGCCCAATATATAAACAGTCTATATTTCAACTGTCATACATAATCGTGTATAACATTCTACACAATAAGCCAAGCCTACTCGTGTAGAGTGCGATTATGACAACCCTTGAACAATCATTATCTGAAATCCCTGCATTTTCGATCATTCATGAACATTTATTTAGTTCAGCGCAACCTTCTATCGAACAACTTAAGCTCATTAAAGAGTATGGTTGTAGCACTGTTATAAATTTAGCTTTATCGAATTCACCAGATAGTATTAAAAATGAAGATCAGGTCTGTCTTGAATATGGTTTAAATTATATTCATATTCCAATTGACTGGGAAACACCCTCTTCTGACCAATGCTTATTAGTTTTAGATTTGATTGATCATTTAGTGCAGAATGAAATTGTTTGGATACATTGTGCCAAAAATAAACGCGTAAGTTGTCTTATGTATGTCTACAGACAATTTTATATGAATATGGATATGCCAACCTGTCAGGATTTGCTTCATGAAATTTGGGAGCCAAATGAAACATGGACAGGACTCATTCATAGTATTACCTTACAGCTTCAAGGCCGTAAGGCTACCTTAGAACTTCAACAATCTTTGCAACAAACCAATGATTTAGTTTAATGAGATATTAACACCGTCGCTGTTGCTAAAATTCCTTCTTGGCGACCAGTAAATCCAAGTTTTTCGGTTGTGGTCGCTTTGATACTAATTTGATTTAAATCTACATTTAAAACATCTGCAATGCTTTGACGCATTTCCAAATTATATTTGGCTAATTTAGGACGCTCACAAGCTACCGTAATATCAGCATTATTTAAATGATAACCTCGGTCTAATATTAATTGATAAACATGTTTAAGTAGAACACGGCTATCCGCTCCTTTAAATTCTGGATCTGTATCCGGAAAATGCTGACCAATATCACCAAGTGCTAGAGCACCTAGTAAGGCATCACATAATGCATGTAGCACGACATCGCCATCAGAATGTGCTTTCAAGCCATGCGTATGCGGAATTTGAACGCCAGCTAAGGTTACGAAGTTACCCTCTTCAAAGGCATGCACATCCATTCCTTGTCCAATACGAATTTGAGCAACCATATAAACTCTTCCCTTCTATTATAAAAGCTTAAGAAATCTTGTATTCAACCGTCGTGTTTCGCTATAGTACACTTAGCAAAGTAGACTGAAAGTATAAGCGATCATGCCGTCGAATACTGATATGAATCAATTGAAAAGATTAAGTTTTGTCGTGACATTGAGTTGTTTATGCTCATCGCTTGTTTTTGCAGAATCTATCGACTGCTCCAACTCAAAAGCAGAGCTAAAAATCTGTTCAAAAACCTTTAGCGAAGCACGAAAGCAGCTCAACAATAAATATCTTTCTGCATACTTGGTCACAGATGCCCCACTGCAGCTTCTACAAGATACTCAAACATTGTGGCTTAGACAAACACAACAATGCAAAACCAATTCATGTATTCAACAACAGTTTGATGTACGTGGTGATGATTTAAATTTTTATGCTTCACTTAAACAAACCCTAACTCAGCATTATCTTAAATTTGAAAATGGACATATTGCATCTCAGCCCGTTCATTTACAAATACATCAACTTGCTAAAGATAAAATCAAAATTGAAGGTTTAGCTTACCGTAATCCGAATAACCGAAAAGAAACCCAAACGGTTTCACTTATGGCTTACAGCTCTCCTGAACAGAAAAGTGAAATTTTAGATAATGAACATAACTGTAAATATAAATTTGACTTTCAGAAAGCACTGCTCATCGTAAAAACCCAGCAAAAAGGTTGTGAGCGCTTCACAGGAATTTATCGTCTGTACGACTAGTGAATATAAAATAAAAAAGCCAGTGCATAGACACTGGCTTTTCTTTTTATGCGGGATACTTTTGTTGAATATCCTGACTCACCAAAACAGCTGTAGCTGCTGACAAAGTCCAGCCTAGATGACCATGTCCCGTATTATAGAAAACTCGAGACTGTTTAGACTGTTTCACAACTGGCAACATATTAGGCATTATTGGTCTTAAACCCGCCCAAGGCACAACATGCTCAGTTGAAATGTCAAAATTACGGTTTACCCAATTTACCAAAGGTTGAATACGGTCGGCTCGAATATCTCGATTATAACCATTAAACTCGGCCGTACCTGCTACACGTAAACGATCTGGTCCTAAACGAGACGTTACAATTTTAGCGCTCTCATCCAACAAACTCACCCACGGTGCATTTTTTATACTTTTTTCATCTTTTAATTGGACGGTAATTGAATAACCTTTGACCGGATAAACATTTACACGTTCACCAATCATATCAGCCAACTGATAACTTCCTACACCACCACAAACCACTAAAACATCACCTTCTAATTGAAAGCTGTCTGTTTGGGAAAGATGCGGATGCTCAGCACTTGGCTGACAATTCAGTACCACTTTATCTGCATGACACTTAATATCAGTGACTTCCAGTCCAAATTTATACTGAACCCCATATTGTTTAGTCTTTTCAGCTAAAGAGGTTGAATATTTATGGATATCACCGGTTGCATCGCTTGGTGTGTAATAGCCACCAAAGTACTCACCCGTTAAAGAAGGTTCGATTGATTTCATTTCCTCAGGTGAAACCGAGTAACGTTCTAAAGTCCCTTTATTTAAAACATCATTAACTCGCTTGGCGATGTCATAATCATCCTTAGTATGATACATATGAAGAATACCGCGTTTCTCCAGATCAAATTGAAGCTGCTCTTTTTCAGCTACGTCAAACAAGCGCTTACGCGCAAGCAATGCCAAGCGAACGGTTTCTATTGTGTTGGCTTCATAATTTTTAATATGAGACAAAAACTCAACCAACCAACTATATTTATGTAGGCTAAAGGAAGGATTCAATAATAAAGGAGCATCTTTTTGCCTCATCCATTTAAAACCTTTTATAACGGTCGCTTTCTGGTTCCAGACTTCTGCATTACAAGCAGATAATTGCCCTCCATTTGCAAATGATGTTTCCATGGCTGGATAAAGATGGCGATCAATCACTGTGACTTGGTAACCTAATTGAGATAATTCATAGGCTGAAGTAACCCCTGTGATTCCTGCACCAATCACAATAACATGTGGCATAACAGACTCCTCTGAAATGCAAGAACATTTCATCAGTACAGCCCATCTGTCATTTGTACCTGAGAGTTTCGACCTAAATACTACCTTTTAGTATTTCGATCTTCCCCTTCGGTGAGTTTATGACTTATAAGTTTTTATTCTCCATGCTTATAAATCTTAAGCTGCTCTCCAGATTTTTTAATTATTACAGTCCTTTTGCCTGAGAGTTTCCGGGCCTGTTGCTCCTTCGGCGGGTTCTTAAGAACCTCTCTCCCGCAATAATTTTGTATTTATATAAGCAATGTATCTGCCACTTTTAAAAAAACGCATTCATTTCTTGTAAACTTTTGTACAACTCACCAAAAAAAACACACAATCTTTTGATTTAATTATAAAAAAGGTGAATTATAAGAATTCACCTTTTGACATTCATTAGAGCTTTCCATTAAGCACTTGGTCCGAAACGGTACCTTTCCATTGCTCCCGCAAGGTTGGCAAATAAAATTTCTCGCCTATTGTGAACAGTTCAGCATCAATGAGTGCATGAATTTCGTGCATAAAAATATAATCCAATGCAACTAGAGAAAGTTGATGATTTTTTTGTGCTACTTTTTTACGTTTCGCTTGAGCTTGTTTAATTAGCTCATTTGCAAAGTTTTTATCTTTATAAGCAGTAATGGCATTTAAACGAAGCTCAATCACACCCCAACCTGCCAATAACTTTTTGAAGATTTCAAAGTCTTTTGAGGTTGATTCCCAAGTTACATTTTCCAGATCATGATCTTCAGGTAAAACAGGTAATAATAAATCACCAGTACTTGGAAAAATCTTTTTAAGATTTAACAGAAATTTAACAGGCTGATCACTTGGGTAATCATTAAATTGCACATGTTGTTGAGTATCTGTTAAATAAATAGAGAGCATTCAAAAAATCCTTAGCTAAACTACTGTTTTTCATAATTAATTTAAAAATTGCAAGAACAAAAGCAATTAAAAAATAATATAAAAACAGGATAAGGTGGGCATTTTAACAATTATGACAGCTTATTCAACACCAAGTTGCTTTGATAAAGCTTAATAAGGAATAATTACAACCTAGAAACTTGCAAATAAACCTTATACAACTTTGAAAATTAAAAATATGTATATTTTAGATATATTATTTTTTAGTTTACTATTAAATTTAGTGTTATAATACAGTGATTTACTCACTTTCATCTGGGCTATCCATAGAAATGAATAGATTACAATTAATTTTATTAGTTTTAAGTACTGCTACTTTTTCTCCTTTTGTATTTTCTGAAACAACTATCTCCCCAACCAAATATGAATTTTATGGACAAGAGTCAAAACGCCATAAGAGTATGCTTGAGGTAAATAATAGTTCAGATCATAAAATTAACGAATCACAACACAATCCTTTCCGCTCTGATTCAAACAAACAAAACGTAGATTTTTTTGAGATTGCAAAACACTACCAAGAAGAGCAACCACAAAACACTTATTCCCACTCTCCTGACCATACTGTAAATATGAGTGATCATGAACGAAGTCTCTATTACATTAGAAATCATGACAATATGGGCCTTCAAAGAGATGTTCGTTATCAACAATATAGATCATTAAAACAACAATATGATAAAGGTGTCATTTCTCGTGATGAATATAAAAATAAAGTTTACAAAATCTCAAGATAAGCTTATCTATATTGAAGCCTTCTTTTAAAAAGGAGGCTTCTACAGTTAATTTTGATATAGATTGTTAAAAATATTTTAAATAACAAAGATTCATAGTAAACAAACAATAAAAAGTAAACAGTTTTAGCTTTTAAAACGCGCCACACTACTCAAATCTTCTCTACGAATAAAGGAGATAGCAATGAAGATTCGCGCTTCACGTACCTATTCAACTTATTCAAATAATTATTTTATTTCTAGAGAGTATGAATGCAGTGTTATTCCGGTAAAAGGAATGTGCTTTACTGATCTTGGTTTGACAGAAAATGGTGTGATTCAGCCAGTAGAAATTAATGAGGTCACTATAGATCCAGCATCTAATTCTTATCATATTCTTTTAGCTAAAGACTCACATGAATATACAAAAGAAGAATTAAAAAGAAAGTTTGAAGAGATGAAAGCTAATGGCTGGGAATATATAGAAGATCTATTGGTATAGCTCTTATTTTTAATAAATAACTTAGGGTAAATGAATGGCCCTAACTTTAACATCTTAAGCATAATAGCCATCAGTAGTTAAGAGTTTGTAAAATCGCTACAAAATATACTGCTGATGGCTATTGTTAAATCGCTTATTTACTATTTGGCGAAACCATTTTTTCAGGTTTAACCACTTCATCAAATTGCTCTGCTGTAACAAGTCCTAGCTCTACAGCAACTTGTTTTAAAGTTTTATTCTCTTTATAAGCAGTTTTCGCCACTTTTGCAGAGTTTTCATAACCAATAACCGGATTTAATGCCGTAACTAACATAAGAGAATTATGCAAGAAGTGATCAATTTTCTCACGATTTGGCTCAATCCCTACTGCACAGTGATCATTAAAACTATTACATGCATCACCAAGCAACTGAATAGATTGCAGTAAGTTATAAGCAATTACTGGCATAAATACATTGAGCTCGAAGTTACCAGAAGCACCAGCGACATTAATAGTGGTATCGTTGCCAAGTACTTGGGCAACAACCATGGTCATGGCTTCACTTTGAGTCGGGTTCACTTTACCTGGCATGATACTTGAACCAGGTTCATTTTCAGGAATACGGATTTCACCGAAGCCGCAACGTGGACCACTTGCTAACCAACGAATATCATTGGCAATCTTGTTTAAGCTTACCGCTAGTGTTTTTAATGCACCTGATGCAAACACAGCAGCATCACGTCCTGCAAGTGCTTCAAATTTATTAGGAGCGGTAACAAATGGCAAACCCGTTAAAGCTGCAAGCTGAGCTGCTGCCTTAACAGCATAGTCAGGATGAGCATTTAACCCAGTTCCTACGGCTGTGCCACCTAATGGCAACTCATACAGACCACTTAAAGCTTGTTGTAAACGCACTAAACCATGCTCGAGCTGAGAAACATAACCGCTAAACTCTTGACCAAGTGTCAGTGGCGTTGCGTCTTGTAAATGGGTACGGCCAATTTTAACAATATCTTGGAATTCGTCTGACTTTTTTTGCAAAGTCGCTTTAAGCTGTTCTACAGCAGGGATCAGTAATTCATTAATTTGCAAACTTGCCGCAACATGAATAGCCGTTGGGAATGAGTCATTAGTAGATTGTGCGCGGTTAACATGGTCGTTTGGATGTACCGGCTTTTGTGCTCCGAGCGCTTGGCCTAGCTTTTGATTTGCAATATTTGCAATCACCTCATTACAGTTCATATTACTTTGCGTACCTGAACCTGTTTGCCAAACCACAAGTGGAAACTGAGAGTCCCATTTCCCTGCAATCACTTCCTCAGCTGCCCCCACAATATATTGGCTCAAATCTTGTGGTAACTGGCCTAACTCTGCATTGGTTATTGCCGCTGCTTTTTTTACCAAGCCCATCGCTCGAATCATGGCACGGGGTAAACGCTCCTGCCCGATTTTAAAGTTCTGTAAGCTACGTTGGGTTTGTGCACCCCACAGCGCTTCATTCGGAACTTCAATCTCACCCATTGTGTCATGTTCAATTCGTGTTTGCATAGAAACCTCGGTTATCTGGTTAAAGAACTCACGGGCTGAAGCAATTTATGCTTTGGCTAGTTAATTTTAGTATCGTACTCAAGCATTCCATTATTGTAAATAAGAATCATTATCTTATCTTCCATTTAATGTATTTTGATAAAATCTCCATTCATCTTCAATCATTTGTTTTAAAGTTCGCTTCGGTACCCATTGTAATAAAGTTTTTGCTTTTCCTATATTTGCACCAATCTGCGCTAACTCTTCATGCTTATAAATCGCAGATTGTGTCGGAATTTCGGCTTGGGTAACCTGTGAAATTTCATCTAATAATTGACGAATCGAATGCACTTGCTCATGAGCAATATTAAAAGCTTCACAGCAATGGGTTTGATCACGTAACCAATGTAAAGTTGAGCTTACTGCCTCACATACATCTAATACATGTAAAAAGCTACGTTCTACGGTATGGTCCTCGGTAGAAGACTGATCCTGTAACTCAATTAAATCACGTTGCATCGCTGCAACTTGCATGGCAAGCGGTACAATATTTTTAGGGAGCTGTGCTACATACTCGCCTAATACACCATGCTCAAAAGCACCTACAATATTTGATAGACGTAAAATTGCAATTTTCCATTCATGATCAATTTTGTAAGTATCACGGATGATTTCTTCAATCATCTGTTGCGACTTAATATAAGGGTTAGGATAAGCATAGTTGAAATCATCTGTTTCACTTAACTGTGAACCAGATTTTCCATAGACTGCCAAACTAGATAAATGAATAAAATGACGGACGCCTGTACGTTGCATTGCACGCAATAGGCTCATGATACAACTGACATTATCATTATAATATTCAAGCGGTTTTAAATTAGACTCTTCAATAGATTTAAAACCAGCCGTATGAATGACTGCATCAATTGAGTACTGTTCAAATACTTTGTTCAATGCAGGCGTGTTACGTACATCAAGTTTAACAAACGGAACGTACATACCAGAGATGTATTCTAACCGCTCAAGCGTTTGCAAGGTCGAGTTAGCCAAATTATCGACAAGAACCACTTCTTGGCCTTGAGCCATGAGACTCAATGCAATATGTGAACCGATAAAGCCTAAACCACCTGTCACTAAAATCATTGTATACTTACCTTTCTCTTAATGTATCTACGCCCATTTAGACGTATGACCATAGTGAATTCTCAATGAGTACATTACTACTAATAACCTCTGCTCCTACTTCGATCCATGCTTGGCATGCGCTGGGCCTAGCTCAGGCACTCAAAAGTAAAAATGAAGACTTTCGTGTATTCTTTTACCAAGATGGCGTTCAAGTTGCGAATGATTTTCAGTGGGTTCCTGACGACCAGCGTAATTTAACGCATGAATGGCAAAAGCTCGCGATCAGACTTCCTGTTTGCGTTAGCGCTGCTCTTGCACGCGGGATTACCGATGCAGAAAATGCGAGTCGCCATCAACTTAGTCATCACAACCTAGCGAACAACTTTGAGTTGGTTGGTCTAGGTGAACTTGCTGATGCAGTACAGTCAGCCTCTCGTCTTCTTCAATTTTAAGTTACTTTGTTAACTTAGATTGTTGCTTTTAAAAGGTATATTGTGTGAAAACTGTACTCGTTATTTTGACCCAAGCCAATTTAACCAGCCTACAAGTCAATGAAAGCCTCGCCGCTACTATGGTTTTAGCAACCTTTGGCTCACCAGTCAAAGTATTATTAAAAGATGCGGCTCTTAGTCTTTTACAAAATGAAGGTAACTTCGACCAATTGCAGCATGCTTTTAAAATTGCTTCAAACATGGTGGATAGCTTTGAGTTTTATGACTTAAGTCCAATCCTTATTGAAGCCAAAAACAAACAGCATCCATTTGTTCAAAACAGCGAGCAGGAACTAGAATTTGTTCAGTTAGATACTGAACTCATCCGGTCTTTCGATCATGTCTTATATTGGTAGATAAAGGTGTAATTTTAATGACGCAATCAACTCTTTATCTTGTGCAAGCTTCTTATCACCATACTCCTCGCATTATTGAAGAACTTGCAAAGCTATTTCATAAAGATGATCAAATTGTTTTTATGGGTGACTCAACTGCTCAACTTTCGGTAAATATTTGTCAGCAGTTTGGCTCAGTTTCTTGTTTGTCTCATGAAAAAGATTTAATTGATGCAGAAACCTTGGCTCAGGTTAAGGTATTGAACTATGACCAGTTTGCGGATCTGGTTTTACAATTTAATCGATGCATTTCTTTGAAATAATATAGTTAGGCTCATTTTTATGAATTTAGAATTAGATCAAGATGGTCATTTAGTCGACTATACGATTTGGAATCCCGAAGTAGCACAGGAACTCGCCAAATCTCTCGATCTTGAATTAACAGATTGGCATTTTGAAGTTTTAGCTGCGGTTCGCCAATTTTATCAGCAATTTGGGCATTCTCCTGCAACACGTCCTTTGATTAAGTTTTTAATGAAAACCGTCAGTCCAGATATTAATAATGCTGTTTTACAGCAAAAATTTAATACCGGTTTAGTTGCTCGCCATCTCAGTCGCTTGGCAGGTATTCCTAAACCGGCAAATTGTTTATAGATTTTTATGCGAATTTTTTAGCGGCAGCGACACATAAAATTGTTACTGCCGTTACCATTAACATCGACCAACTTACGTGTTCATGTAATAAAAGTGCGGCAATCGCAAGTCCCATTAAAGGCTGTAAAAGCTGTAGCTGGCTAATTGCAGCAATACCACCTTGTGCAAGTCCTTTGTACCAAAAAAAGAACCCGATGAGCATACTAAATAAAGATACATAAACCAGTCCTGCTACCGCTGATGTAGATACATCTTGAAAGGAAACGGGCATATAAAAAAGAGTAGCAAGCAGCATAATCGGTAAAGCTAAAATAAGCGCCCAACAGATCACCTGCCATCCACCTATTTTTTTCGAAAGTACTCCGCCTTCGGCATAGCCAAATCCACACAAAATAATTGCAATAAGCATGTATAAATCGCCGATGCCAAAAGAAGCTTCACCCGATAAGAAAAACATATAGGTAAAAACAACCAGACTGCCTAAAATTGCAAATATCCAAAAAAATAAATTTGGTTTTTCTCCACCTCTCACTACTGCAAATATGGCAGTAGCGAGCGGTAGAAGGCTAACAAAGACAATCGAGTGGGCTGCGTTCATATACTGTAGAGCAAGCGCAGTAAATAAGGGAAAACCAACTACAACGCCTAAAGCCACAATAGCGAGTGGCCACCAATCTTGTTTAGCAGGCTTTTTTTCCTTAAGCAAAAAGATAAGAATTAAACCCAAAACTCCTGCAATGACAGCTCTTGCTGCTGTTAGAAAACCAGGCTCAAAACCTGTTACCGCAACACGGGTAGCCGGTAATGAACCGGCAAAAATTGCAACCCCAATAAAACCATTCACCCAACCGTTCATAAACTTTTGCATATTATTCTCCGCAACTATACGAAGAATTTAAGCTGTGATATGGTGTCAAAACCAGATACAAAGCAGTACAATTTTAAAAAACTGTTATGTATAAACAAACAGTACAGTTAGAGATAATTAGTGTGAACCAGACCAAAACAAAAATCGAGCTTGTTATTTCACAGATTGAACAACAAATTAAGAATCGTTCTTTAACTCCAGGAACTCGACTTCCCTCTGTACGTAAACTAGCCAAAGATTTAGGCTTTTCTGTTTCTACCATTGTCGAAGCTTATGAGCGATTAATTGCCCTAGGTAAAATTGAATCACGTAGTGGTTCCGGCTTTTATGTAGTGGCACCACTTGCACCTTTAGCCTTAAGTGAATTAGGACCCAAATTAGATCGCTCTATAGATCCGTTATGGATTTCACGTCAGTCTTTAGAAGCAGAACCTAATGCGTTTAAACCCGGTTGTGGTTGGTTACCAAATGATTGGATGCCACTTGAAAGTATCCGCAAAGCATTAAGGTCAGCCACACGTAGCGAAGACGATAGTTTATTGGGTTATTCTTCACCGTTGGGGCTGTCCGCATTAAGAGATCTACTGGCTAGACGGGCACAAAGTAAAGGTATAGAGGCAAACCTTAATCAAGTCTTACTAACCGATTCAGGCACTCAAGCTATTGATCTGGTTTGTCGTTTTTTACTTAAACCAGATGATATAGTTCTAATTGATGACCCTTGCTACTTTAACTTTCATGCTCTACTTAAAGTGCATCAAGTTAAAGTTGTTGGTATTCCCTACACTCCAAATGGCCCAGACTTAGAGGCATTTAAAGAGGCTATTGAGAGCTATAACCCTCGGCTTTATATTACAAATTCCGGAATACACAATCCAACTGGAGCAACGCTCTCACTCTCGACAGCTCATCAATTATTAAAGTTGATTGATCAGTCTAATTTAATTGTGATTGAAGACGATATCTTCTCAGATTTTGAATATACTCCCGCTCCACGACTTGCAGCCCTAGACAACCTTTCACGCGTGATTTTTATTGGAAGTTTCTCTAAAACGCTCTCTGCTTCTATTCGCTGCGGCTATATTATTGCGAAACCAGAATGGATTGATCAAATTACCGATTTAAAAATAGCCACCAGTTTTTCTCACAATGGACTCTCAGCCAAGATTTTACACACAGCTTTAACCGATGGTTCATATCGTAAGCATCTAGATTTATTAAAAGTTCGTTTGGCTCAAGCCATGCAAGAAACAATCGCGAAGCTTAAATCGATTGGGATAGAACCGTGGATTGAGCCCAAGGCCGGAATTTTTGTGTGGTGTCGTCTACCGGAAGGTGTAGATGCAGCGAAGATTGCCCGGTTTTGCCTGAATCGGCAAGTGATTCTCGCCCCGGGTAATGCCTTTAGCCAAGCACAATCGGCAGGTCAATTTATCCGTTTTAATATTACACAATCAAATCATGATTATATTTATAAGACTCTTGCAGAAGCGCTTCTACAAGAGTCGTTAGAGAAACAAGTTTAAGCCTGTTTTTGCTTTTGTTCCATATAAGCAAAATAGCCCGGCCCAGCCGAAACCTGAACTTGTTTTGCATGTAATGGTTCACGACATACTGAACACACCATAACAGGTTCAAACTTATGACCACATGCTTTGTGACGATATTCCAAAGGTTTACCTAAACCTTGGTCCATCCATTTATCTGCCCAGTTCGCCATAGATAAGATAATTGGATAAAGCTCAAAGCCTTTATCCGTGAGACGATATTCAAAGCGTTCCTGACGGTCAAAATAAGGCGCTTTCACTAAAATTTCGTATTCAACCAACCGTTTTAAGCGATCAGAAAGGACATGACGAGTGACACCTAATGATTTTTGAAAGTCATCAAAACGACGAATTCCCATAAAAGCATTACGTAATATTAGCATCGTCCATCGATCACCAATCACTGATAGCATACGGGCAACAGAACAAGGCTGATCACCGATGTCATCCCATTTCATCTTTATGCTTTCCTCAATATAAAACTGGCCTACTTGCCTTATTATTTATACCCTAAACCACTTAATATGTCATATGCAATATTCAGCTTAGAAATAAGTTTTTAGTATATTTATAAAGCTTCTTTTTTAAAATAACAGTCACTAAAAATAGTTATAAAATATAATTAATCCATCAGTATGGATTAATTATATTCAGCTTATTTATAAGTTAATTTGAAATAAAGATTCCCTTTAGCACCGTTCCTGATGCTAGTTTTGTATTCGCAGGAATACGGACTAGACTATTGGCTTGCATAAGATTACTCAGCATATGAGACTGCTGCTTGGCCAAACTTTTTACTTTAAGTTGTCCTGCATCAAAATAAGCATACATTCGTAAAAAACGCTCACGTGCATCTTCTTTTAAATCATGCTCTAAAATTGCAGTAAACCATTCTGGTCCATGTCTATTGCCCTGCAATGCATCAAGCAAAGATTTACCGTAAACTTGCATTGCGACATATACCGCAGCCGGATTGCCCGGCAAACCTAGCAAATAGCAAGAATGGATAGCTTGTGAATTATGGTATTCGGCAAAGAATAAAGGTTTACCCGGTTTTTGTTTAACTTTCCAAAAGATTTGTTCAAATCCAACTTCGAAAGCACAGGGCCGAACAAAGTCGTAGTCTCCTACCGAAACTCCGCCAGTCGTTATAACAACATCATAGCTGTCTTTTAGTTGGTTAAAGTAATGGGTGACCTGATCTGCTTCATCTGCCACATGAATGAGTTCAACATCTAAACCATAATCTTCAAACCAAGCTTTTAGTAATGGACCATTTGCATCAAAGACTTTTCCATCGATTAAATCTTTTGCCGTTTGAGCAACTTCATCACCTGTGACTAAAACTGCAACTTTTGGTCTACGATAAACAGTAAGTTCTTGTACACCTGCCATACTTAAAGCAGCCAAGCTTCCAATATTTAGAAACTGTCCTACTTGAGCAAGTAACTGCCCTTGCTGGATTTCTTCACCAGTAAAACGGATATCAGCTTGAGGGCGTATATGCTCCGTTAAACAAATTTCTTGAGCCGAAATAACCGATACGATTTCTTGCCGTGCTACATGCGTTGTCCCTTCAGGAATTTTGCCGCCCGTAAATATACGAATCGCCTGACCTTCACCGAGTATGTCATGACTCTCGCTTCCGGCACGAATCTCACCTGTGACTTGGAACTTTTGATTATTTAAATCTTCTGTATGGCTACAAAGTGCATAACCGTCTACCGCACTTTGAGAAAAGCTAGGTAGATTAATTTCAGAGTAAATCTCTTTGGCAAGATAACTACTTAGGCTATTTGTTAGAGTCTTTTGAATAGAGCTTAAGTTTTTAGGCTTATTAATCACTAAATCTAGCGCTTCATCTATACTGATTAATCCACGCTCAGCACCACAACCTGACATTATTCATAACCTCCCGGATGTGGTAAATCACGGCAAACATCAAAAATATGGACTAATGCGGGTAAAATAGCGGCCATTGATTCGCTTGCTCCACCACGGCTTCCGGGTAACGTCACTACTAACGAACGGTCAATAAACCCTGCTACTCCGCGTGACATAGCAGCGTATGGCGTGCGTTTTTGTCCAAATGAGCGAGCAGCTTCCATTAAGCCATCTAATTTACGTTCTAAAAGAGGCTCTAGCGTATCAACCGTAATATCACGCTTACCAATTCCTGTCCCACCCACGGTCATAATACAAGCATACGATTTGGTGAGTTCTAGGACCAATTCTTTGAGATCATCTGCTTCATCAGGCAAAATTTGGTAATGGATCGGATCAAAGCCAGCTTCAGTTAAAGTTTCAACTACAGATTTTCCGGCAGTATCCGGCTTTCTACCCGCTGCTACGGTATCTGACAATACAATAACCGCAGCCGAAACAGGCTGACGCAATACCCGTTTAAAATGGGATTTTCCGCCTTTTTTCTTAAGTAGTTTACATTGATCCATCCAGAGTTCTTCTGGTTCACAATGAGGCTTTAACATATCGTAAATAGTTAAACCTGCAAGGCTTGCCGCTGTCAAAGCTTCCATTTCTACACCAGTTGGTCCAATGGTCTCAACGACAGCAATAATTTTTACAAAGTCATGTTCCAATTCATATTCTACATCTGCCCGATAAATCGGTAGCGGATGACATAGTGGAATCAGCTCATCAGTTCGTTTTGCTGCCAAAATTCCTGCAACACGCGCTGTTTTTAATGCATCACCTTTTTCCGTGTTTCCTTGTCTTAATAATTCAATACAGTGCGGTGGTGCATATAAAATCGCTTGTGCTTCGGCAACACGATAACTTTCCGGCTTCATTCCTACGTTTTTCATTATTTATCCTAGTATTACATATTTCAGTGTGAGTGCTCATGGCCGGCATGATGATGGTGATGTTTGTGGTCGTGCGGTGCATCCTTACGAATACAACAGCCCTCTACATAATGACTTGTGCCATCTGTAAAAAACTCTTCTTTAAAGACAGGTACTTCATGCTTTACCCGTTCGACCGCTTCCTCACATGCCTGAAAAGCTTCACGGCGATGGGCTGCATACGCAATCGCAATAATGGCTGTTTCACCGACATCCAGATATCCAATTCGATGAACCACTCGCACATAAGATACCTGATACTTTTTCTCAATTTCTAGCTCAATTTCACGTATCATTTTTTCTGCAAGCGGTTTATACGATGTATATTTCAGCGCCTTTACCGCTTTACCTTCGTGGTGATTACGAACCGTACCCATAAAAATATCGATACCGCCACATTCAGGAAAAGACTGAATCGGATCAAAAGTATCTAAGCTTAAAGCCTGCTCTTGTATTCTTGCGAACTCTTTCATGACTCATCCTCCGGCAACGGGTGATAATAAAACCAAAGTGCATGGCTCACTTAAGACAGTTTGTCTGGTTATGACATTATCACCAATCGCACATGCACATTTTTCCATGGCTTTTGTAGATTCCGGATGCAATAAAACAATTTCATCTAATACATCTTTAACCAGACTATGGCTAGGACAAACTAACAAAAGATTTTCAGGAAGCAATTTTTCAATTGCACCAAATGCTTCGACTTTAATTTGGATAGATTGTTGCATTTATCCCCCAAGCATATGCATGCTGATTTTACGGGTTTGTTGATGTTGTAAGGCATGGAAACCTTTGGCTTTATGCCAGATATAAGGATGAACCAAATTCTTTAAATTTTGGATATACACACCATATTCTGGAGTATGTTGTTTGCTTACCAGCGTTTGAAGCTGAGGCTTAATATTTAAGCCTTGCGGCGCAAATAAACAGTTATATAGTTCGCCTTTTGCGGTAAGCCGTATACGGTCACATTGGTGGCAAAATGAATGCGTAATTGTGGAAATAATTCCTAAATGGTAGCTACCGTTAATTAGATATTGACGCGCTGGCTCATGTTGCTGCTCGATGACTTGTACCGAATAATACTGTTGCAATACCTGTAAAATTTCAGCCTCACTTACCACATCTTTATTTGACCAAAGTGCATCACCATCAAGCGGCATAAACTCGATAAAACGCAAAGGAATATGATGAGCAATTGACCATTTCACCATAGGTAAGATTTGATCATCATTTCTATCTTTCATTAACACGCAGTTAATTTTAAAAGGTAATCCTACTTCTTTTGCAGCTTGTATCCCCTCTAAAACAGGCTCCAATTTTTTCTTGGTCAACTCTTTAAACTGAACAGGATCCAAACTATCTAAACTAATATTTAAATCATCTAATCCAGCATCTTTTAGCTGCTTAGCATGTTTAGCAAGGTAATGACCATTGGTAGTCATCGATATACGTTTTAAACCTAAACTTTTTAAAGACTGTAGATCTCGAATGAAATGAACAATACCTTGACGCATTAATGGTTCACCACCCGTAATGCGAATACTTTCGATACCTTGCTGCACCATAAAATGACAAAATTGGAAGAGCGCTTCAAAACTAAGCAAATCTTGTTTATTTAACCATTCTGGATGCTCAGGCATGCAATATACACACTTAAAATTACAGCGATCAGTTACAGAAATTCGTAACTTACGCTTGATGCGTCCATATTGATCTTGCAGAAGGCTTGGCGCAGTTTCAGAGTGATATTGTTTCATCATTTGCACTCATATCGAGAACAGTTCAAATATTGCGAGCACCGATTATGAACAATCAAATACAAAAAATTGCGCCTAAATAGTGCTTTGTTTTTTATGCAAAATTTGTTCCAGCTCTACTTATCTTCCATAATATTTAACTTTTTATAGGTTTTTAACCGTACCTTCTCAAGAACAATTTAAAAATAAATCTCGAGATAGCGCGGTAAAATCTATGTTTTACTTGATTCTATTTCTAACACTTTTCTAAACGGATGGGTACATATTTATGGTACGGCGTTTTCGACAATGGATCACAATGTTCAGCAGAAATAAGTAAGTTTAATTGTGGCCCAATTGGTTCACCATTTTGAAATCGCATACCATAGCCGTGTGGAAGTGATACAACACCTCTTCTCATCCCATCATCCAACTCAATAGCTACCTGAATTTCTCCATGCGCTGAGATACATTTAAGCTGCCCTCCTGCATCTACATTTAAGTGTCTTGCATCTTCAGGATGAATACGCAGTGCACCTTCTGCATCTACTTTTCGCCAAGCAGGGTCACGGTAAATCTGGTTAGCGTTGTAACTACGGCGTTCACCTGACAAAAGGATGAAAGGAAACTCTTCAACATTAACGTTATGGCTTTTCAAGCTTGCGAGTTCACTTAACATCTCGGGAATTGCAAGACGTATTTTCTTATCTTTATAAGCTACCAGTTTCCAGACTTCGTCATATTCATGTTGCGATAAAACCATACCTGAACGTTGCTTTAATATCTGCTCAAATAGTTTGACACCTTGTGTTAACGGATTACCTTTATAACCTGCACGGCGTACTGCTTTGGTATGTAATACAGCATATTGAATAGATAGCGGCAATAAAAAAGCAACTGAATCTGCAGAATTGCCAAGTCGTTTGCCAAGAGTTCGATAAATAATAGAGGCAGCAAAAGGGATATATTTTTTATGGCGTGCCAAGGTAAGTCCTAGCGCCGACAAGTACGGTAAATAGGCTGTTTTTTTCGAGTCGACCGCCGCTATTTTTTCTAGAATTGGAAAATTCTTCGGAATAGCATTCATTGCTTCCAGTAATCGAGTATAAATTTCGGCTTCCGGTAAAGTGTTTGCTTGAGTAGCCAATACGGGATGACGCAGGTGAAAACCATTCTTAGGAAATTCCAAGTTAAAACCAGTAAATTCCCATTTTTCAAACTGAGTATGAGCAGGCAAAATATAGTCGGCGAGCCTCGCGGTTTCTGTCATCGCAACATCAACTACCACCAACAAATCTAAGGCTTTAAAGGCTTCCTCAAAGGCAGGTGTGTCAGGATAGGTTAATAGTGGATTACAACTATCTACAAACACAGCACGAATTCGCTTTTCCCCTGCTTTTAGGATTTCATCGGGTAATATATTAGGTGGAAAAAACCCAGAGATCGGGAACATTTTATGATAAACACTACGTCGATATTTTGGTTTTCTTTCATCCGTATCGGTCAAAATTGGAATAAACATGGTATGCAAATTATTGGTACCCTGTTTTCCAAAGTTCCCTTTCAGTAAGTATAAAAGCTTTTCCAAATAACCATTTAATGTTGTATTCAAAGTATGTTGAATACCTAAATCGATACGTACACAGCCTCTTTTTGCCTTTGAAAAATCTCGAACAACCTGATAAATCAAATCGACAGGTACATCAGCTTTAGCAATATAGTCTTCAATCGGGACGTGGTTAAATGCAGCTTTTACTTCTTCAAACCCATGTGTATGCTGCTCAATAAACACTGCATCATAAAGCTTTTCTTTAATAATGATTGCAATCATGGCCGACATTAAAAAAGCATCTGTTCCCGGTTTTAGCTGCACGTGAATGTCTGCTTGTTTTGCCGTTTCAGTAACACGCGGGTCGAACACCACCATGGTTCGGTTCGGATCTTTCTTAATATGTTTTAGCGTGTCTCGTGCGTTGGGAATACCATGTGCCTGAAACGGGTTCGTTCCAATAAAAAGTACGTAATCTGCGTATTCAACATCTTCTGTAGTATGGCAGGCCTGACTACCGAACAGGCGGCCATTGAGCCAGAAATCACCTGTTTTTTCTTGGGCAAGTGAGTTATATGCATAATAACTTTTCATAGCCAATAAAAGTTGTCGGCTATAAGCTGCACCGAGGTGGTTACCCTGTCCACCGCCCCCAACCGAAGCAAAAGCAGTGCCGCCAAATTTATCTCTAATCTGAACCAATTGATTGGAAATTTCTTGTATCGCCACATCCCAACTAATTTCTTGAAACGAGCCATCTGGCTGGCGTTTTAAAGGTGCGGTCAAACGGTCTGCATGTTTCTGATAATGCTGTAATCTTGCGGCTTTTTGGCAAATGTAACCTTGAGAAAATGGATGCTCAGGATTACCTTTAATTTTGACAAATTGGTTATCTTTAATTTCTACGCTCAAACCGCAGTTTCTTGAACATAAAATACATGCGGTCACATCTGTTTTACTTTGCTGAGCTGCGTCCATCATTTTTCTGGCTCCGTTTATTTTTATACATCTGGCTAGAATGAAAATAACAAGTTCCAAAATAGAACTTAAATTCTAAACAGTCAATAACTCAAAATTTAAAAAATGATTTCAGATTATCAATGTAAATTTTAAATCGATATGATTGAAGTTCTAATTTGTCGAAAAAATCTCTTTAAATGCTTTAATTTGTTTGTATTGTTGAAGTTCATCTAAAGAATTAATGCTATGGAAAAATAAGTTCTGCTTTTGAAAAATGGCTACTTGTGCATGTAAAAGTTTAAAGCAATTTTTTAAACTCAATTGTTGCTTATCAATTTGCTGCTCTAGAACCTCTAGACTTTCACGTTTTAACAAACAAAATGGGTATAAAGCATCTCCGTTAATTGAAACATAAGCTGCCTGAGCCTGTTTATTTTTGCGAAGTGCGCTGTGTAATTTCGCAACGACTTGCGCAGGTATGTAGGTCACATCACAAGGAATAAACAAAACATAATCTGCTCGTACATGTGACCATGCACTTTTCATCCCCATAAGTGGACCGAAAAAACCGGAAGCATCATCTTGAAAACATTTAATATCGGGCACAATACTTTGATAGATTGAATAGTCTCGATGACTATTTACCCAAATTTCAGACACTGAAGATTTTAGCTTTTGGTGAATCTTAAGAAGTTGCGTATCGCCATCGAATTGCTGCAACAGCTTATTTAAACCATTCATACGGCGGGCTTG
Source organism: Acinetobacter sp. AOR01_HL (assembly GCF_027855455.1). Lineage (NCBI taxonomy): Bacteria > Pseudomonadati > Pseudomonadota > Gammaproteobacteria > Moraxellales > Moraxellaceae > Acinetobacter > Acinetobacter sp. AOR01_HL. The sequence goes on from NZ_JAKTIM010000017.1 coordinate 164,342, forward strand.
TCCACCCGCCAGAATGACCAGATCAGTTATGGGATATCCCTTATTCACACTTCTACCTCTTGCTGGCAAGCTTTAATTAAGCCACGGATTTCAGGTAAACATGATCCACAATTGCCACCAGCTTTTAAACAAGCAGTGACCTGTTTTTCATGGGTAATGTTTTGTGTTTTTATTGCTTCGATAATTTTATTCTTACCTACTTTAAAACAACTACACACCAAAGGCCCATCATTATTGGTAGCCGACATTGGCATACCTGCTAGTAAAGCTTTACGGTGCAAGGCGCTCAAACGTTCTCGTTTAAACAGACTTGCTACCCAGTCACGGTCTGGCAATAAATCTGGCGGTGCAATATATAGACTTGCAATTACAATGCCATCTTTCAAAATAACGCTATGGCTCAGCTGTGAAGAAATATCTTCTATGCTTAACCATTCAAAGGTTTCATCAGCAAATGGCAAAAAGCTTTTCAGATTCTTTTGAGTATCATTAAAAGTTTGGCGGTCTGCAAGTTCATAGCGATTGGTTTTCACCATTTTGACTTTAGTCCACCATGCACAGTGATGTAGCGATTCTTGAATGTGCGACTCGTATCCTTCACGAATATAGAGCACACCTTGCCAAGTGGTATAGAACGGCTGAATGGTTACAGGCGTATGTTTGAACTCGGGCTCACCTGAAATTGCATCAACTTCTGGATTAACGACTTTACCAATACGGGCGTCGGATGCGACCTGTTCAGTCCAGTGAATCGGTGCAAAAATTTGCCCACGACGGACACCTGATGAGAATGTCACGCGTAGTACACAACTGCCCCATTTCGAACGAACTTCTACCAAGCCTTGATCACGCACACCAAACTTCAATGCATCACTCGGATGAATCTCACAGAATGGTTCAGCACGATGACTGGTTAAATTTGGCGACAAACCAGTACGGGTCATGGTATGCCATTGATCACGAATACGCCCCGTGTTCAAAATGAGCGGATAATCTTCTGAAATTGCATGTACCGGATTAATTGCAACAGTAGGAATCAATTTTGCCTTAGCATTTTTGTGACTAAACTGGCCCTTGCCAAACAGTTGTTGAACGGCTTTAGCGTCTTGTTTTTTATCCCATACTGGCCATTGCACTGGTTGCAGAGCGTCGTACTCAGCATTACTTAGGCTCATTAAACCTTTTAAATTGAAATAACGAAACGTATCAGTTTGCTCACGTGTATTGATGTCCGCATTATCTTGTGCTGACAAAGCCGCATGTTCATTAAAAATATCAACAGCACTATTAAAGTCAAAACCTTTAAAGCCTAATTTTTTCGCAACTTGACTCACTGACCACCAATCCGCCTTTGCTTCACCCGGCGCAGGTAAAAAAGCACGTTGACGTGAAATACGACGCTCAGAGTTAGTAACAGTTCCATCTTTTTCACCCCAACCTAAAGCTGGAAGCAAAATATCGGCGTAAGCTGTAGTATCGGTATCGGCACAGATATCTGACACAACGACCAACTCACATTTCTCTAAAGCACGTTTCACCTGATCGGCATCTGGTAAACTTACCACCGGATTGGTTGCCATAATCCAGATGGCTTTAATTTTCCCAGCTTCAACAGCACGGAACAAATCAACAGCTTTTAAGCCAGCTTGAGTTGCAATAAATGGGCTGTCCCAAAAGGTTTGCACTACTTTTTGGTGCAAGGGATTATCTAAATCCATATGGGCAGCCAACATATTAGCTAAGCCACCCACTTCTCGGCCCCCCATAGCATTGGGCTGGCCTGTCATTGAAAATGGTGCAGCGCCGAGCTTACCAATTTTGCCTGTTAGTAAATGGCAATTAATAATACTGTTGGCTTTATTAACGCCCTGACTTGATTGATTCACACCCATTGAAAATAGCGTGATTACCTTTTCAGTCTGCGCAAATTTCTCAAAGAACTGCTGTAATTTGTCTAAAGAAATACCACTGCGTTTGGCAACATAGGCAATATCCGTTTCTTGCTGACTACTTGCCAAAACCTCTTGCAAACCTTCAGTATAGGCATCCACAAAAGCCTGATCGGCATGACCATTTTGATATAAATATTGGAATAGACCGTTGAACAATGCGACATCTTGGCCCGGTAAAATCGGTAAATGTAAATCCGCTTGCTCACAAGTACTGGTAAAACGTGGGTCAATCACCACAACAAACATATCTGGATTGTGGCTTTTAGCCTGCATAATCCGCTGATACAGCACAGGATGGCACCATGCGGTATTGGAACCAACCAAAACCACCATATCTGCATGTTCAAAATCTTCATAACTTGCAGGCACAATATCTTCACCGAAACTACGTTTGTGACCTGCCACTGCAGATGACATGCAAAGGCGTGAGTTGGTATCGATATTTGCAGTGCCCAAATAGCCTTTTACAAACTTGTTCACCACATAATAGTCTTCAGTCAAAAGCTGACCTGAAACATAAAATGCAATGCTGTCACGACCATATTTGTCGATACAAGACTGGAATTTATCGGCAATTTTATTGATTGCTGCACCCCATGTGGTTACAGTCCGAAGTGGCTTACGACCAAACATCGGTTGAAGTAGACGTGTTTCTAACCCCAAAGTATCCGCAAGTCGGCTACCTTTAATGCATAAGCGCCCAAAGTTGGAAGGATGCTCAGCATCCCCCTCAACTTGCACCACAGGTCCTTGAGGTTTTTGTTGAACGTTTACACTAACACCACAACCTACACCGCAATATGGACATGTTGTTTTAGTTGTTTTTGCAACATGGTCGGAGCTATCGATTTCAACGCTTGGAATACTATTCATAACTGCTCCTTTCCCTATTTAGCCTGCATTTTTTAATGCAAAATCTCGACCAAATAGCAGCTTATTTCTAAATGAAGAAACAGGAGTTTGATCTGCAATTAACTCTGCATACCACATGCCATCTTCAGTATCACCGAACAGTACTGCACCGATTACCCGATCGTTTTGAATGATAATGCGTTTATAAATCTGGCGTTTTTCATCGTTCAGGATAATGTCTTCATAATCATCTTTCGGTTCAAAATTGCCCGCCGAGAATACATCGACACCACTGACTTTTAACTGAGTCGGTACGGTCGGTGCTTTAAAAGTTAAGCTGCCGTGCTCTGCTAAATGGGTCGCGCAAATAAAAGCTTGCCCCCATAGTGGCTCAACTAAACCAAAGGTCTGTCCACGATGTTCGATACACTCACCCACCGCATAAATACTTGGGTCAAATGTTTGCATGGTGTCATTCACCAACACCCCTCGATTGCAACGTAGACCAGCACTTTGCGCCAAAGCAATATTCGGACGGATACCTACAGCAAACACCACAAGGTCAGCATCTAACACTGTGCCATCTTTCAAACGGATTTGTTTGACATGACCATTTTCATCACCGATTAACGCTTCGGTATTGGCTTCGGTAATGATTTGAATGCCTTTTTGCTCAATACTATGACGAAGTAATTGACTCGCACGCCCATCAAGTTGGCGTTCCATAATACGGTCCATTAAATGCAATACCGTGACGTTCATACCACGTTGCTTTAAACCATAGGCAGCTTCTAAACCCAGCAAACCGCCGCCAATCACGACTACATTAGTTTTTGAACCACAGTATTCAATCATGGTGTTAACATCATAAATATCGCGGAAAGTTAACACCCCTTTTAGGTCAACACCTTGAACTGGTGGAATAAATGGTGCCGAGCCTGTTGCCAGAATCAAACGGTCATAATCAACTGTCTGGCCTTTTTCGGTGTAAACCACTTTACGCGGACGATCAATTTTTACGGCTTTATCACCAGCAATAAATTTAATGCCTTTATCGTCGTACCACTTCGGTGGATGCAACATAATGTCTTCAATGGTTTTCTCACCCGATAAAACCGGAGACAACATAATACGGTTATAGTTACCCCATGGTTCTTCACCAATCACCGTAACTTCATAACGGTCTGGGGCCATATCAAGCAAATCTTCCAGACAACGCATCCCTGCCAAACCATTCCCGATCAGCACCAGTCTAAGTTTGTCTTGTGATACACCTGTATTGGTAATATAAGTTTTTTGCGGCACCGCATTGACCCAAACACGACCATCAACAATTTTGCTCGGATAAACCGCCAATTTTTGGTCTTTATCTTCTAAACAACGGCCCGTAGCTAAACTGAAATGTTGTTTATAAATTGGTGATGCAACGACGCGTTCGCCTTGTAAATCACCAATAATCCCGCGGCTCATCACATTCGCTTGGCTAAACGGATCTTTATTGCTCAGTACATAAACACGTTTTTCATGCCCCACACGGAAGATTGCAACCGCTTGACCGCCCACTAGCGCTCCTGCACCCGTGTTTGGGGTTAAATCATCGAGGGCACAAACGTCAATCCATTGATCATCAGGAAGCATATTTTTGTCTTGTACAATATTCATATAAGTTCTCCTTTATGCTTCAACCATTGGAATGCGGTCTTCTGAACGTTCAGCTTCAGTTAATGGGCGGATTTGACCACGTTCAGTTGTAAATTGAATGTGCGGATCAGCTTGTTCATTCGCTCCTGCATTGATATAGGTCTGGAAGCGTTTACGAACTTCTGGGTTTTCGACAGCTGTACGCCACTCGTCTTGATATGTACCAATAATGTGTTCCATACGGCGCTCAAGCTCGGCAGCTAAACCAAGAGAATCATCAACGATCACAGATTTAAGGTAGTCTAGACCGCCTTCCATGTTGTCACGCCATACACTGGTACGTTGTAAACGGTCTGCCGTTTGAATGTAGAACATAAAGAAACGGTCGATATAACGAATGAGTGTTTCTTTATCGAGGTCAGATGCGAGTAATTCTGCATGACGTGGTTTCATACCACCGTTACCACATACATAAAGGTTCCAACCCTTTTCAGTGGCAATCACGCCTACATCTTTACCTTGCGCTTCCGCACACTCACGTGTACAGCCAGACACTGCCATTTTCAATTTATGCGGTGAACGCAAACCTTTGTAGCGGTTTTCAAGTTCAATCGCTAAACCAACCGAGTTATCTACCCCGTAACGGCACCAAGTGCTACCCACACAAGATTTCACTGTACGTAACGACTTACCATAGGCATGACCAGACTCGAAGCCCGCAGCATTTAACTCTTCCCAAATAAATGGAAGTTCATGAACTTGCGCACCAAACATATCAACACGTTGACCACCAGTAATTTTGGTGTACAAGTTATATTTCTTCGCAATTTGACCAATCGCAATTAAGCCATCCGGAGTGACTTCCCCGCCTGCCATACGCGGTACAATGGAGTAAGAGCCATCTTTTTGAATGTTACCTAGGTAGTAGTCGTTACTGTCTTGCAGGCCTGCATGACTTGGCTTAAGTACGAAATCATTCCAGCAAGAGGCCAAAATATTTGCTGCCGCCGGTTTACAAATATCACAACCTAAACCATGACCATGTTGATGAATCAAATCATCAAATGTCTTGATTTCATTGACACGAACCAAGTGATACAACTCTTGACGCGAGTACGGGAAGTGTTCGCAAATGTGATTGTTAACAGTCACACCTTGACGTTGTAACTCTGACTTCAATACTTGAGTCACTAATGGTGCACAACCACCACATGCTGTTGCTGCTTTGGTGCATTTCTTTAATGCACCTAAAGAGGTCGAACCATCACTAATTGCTTGGCAGATGTCTGCTTTTGATACGTTGTTACATGAACAAATAGTCGCGCTGTCTGGCAGCAAATCGACTCCGCTGCCACCAGATTTTGCTGCTGATTGCTCAAAACCCGGCATGATTAAACTTTCAGGCACTTCCGGTAAAGCCAGACCATTCAACATCATTTGTAAAAGGTCGTTGTATTCTTTGGCATCACCCACTAAAACCGCGCCAAGCAATTTGGTTTTATCTGCATTTACAACAATCTTTTTATAAACCAGCGCATGCTCATCTGCATAGAAATAGCTTAATGCACCCGGAGTCATGGCATGTGCATCACCTACAGAAGCAACGTCCACACCCATCAACTTCAACTTGGTGCTCATGTCTGCACCAGCGAAGCAATGACACTCTTCATCTAAAATATGTTTTGCTGCAATACGCGCCATGTCATAGCCCGGTGCAACTAGGCCATAAATTTTGTTTTGCCAAAGCGCACATTCACCAATGGCATAAATATTGTTATCTGAAGTTTGGCAGTAATCATTAATGACAATACCGCCACGCTCACCAATCGCGAGACCACTGTTACGTGCAAGTTCATCACGTGGACGGATCCCCGCAGAGAATAAAATGACATCTGCTTCAAGCTCGCTACCATCTGCAAATTTCATTACATGTGTAGTGCTGTTGCCACATTCGATAGATTGTGTCGCTTTTTGTGTATGAACTTTTACACCAAGGTCTTCAATTTTACGGCGTAAAACTTTACCGCCCAAATCATCAATTTGAACTGCCATTAAACGTGGCGCAAACTCAACAACATGTGTTTCTAAATCTAAATCACGTAAAGCTTTTGCAGCCTCAAGTCCAAGTAAACCACCACCAATCACTACACCTGTTTTTGCATTAAGACTCGCTGCACGAATCGCGTCTAAGTCTTCAATCGTACGGTAAACGAAGCAGTTTTCACGGTCATTACCCGGAATTGGTGGAACGAATGCATACGAACCAGTTGCCAACACCAATTTGTCATAGCTAATGACATCACCATGATTGGTTGTGACTGTTTGTGCAGCTGTATCAATTGCAGTTGCTTTTGTATTTAGACGTAAGTCAATGCCATGAGCATCAGCAAAGTCAAAACGCGCCAAAGATAAATCTTTTGCTGATTTCCCAGAGAAATATTCTGTCAAATGTACACGGTCATAGGCGATACGAGGTTCTTCCGCGAGAATCGTGATTTCCAGTTCATCATCTGCTTTTTCTAAAATGGCTTCGATGAATTTGTGGCCCACCATACCATGACCAATCATTACCAATTTCATAGTGTTTCTCCTCAAATCACGTTGCTTTTAAGCTGCGTTATTGCGTTCTCAAATAGACGTTGTTTTTTTGCCTTGCGTTCTACCGAGAAGCGAATCAATCTCACAAAGCATGTAGCTGCTTGGAATCCATTTTTCCCACTCGTTAATGACACCCAATGCACAGCAAAGTCATAAAAAGAAATAAAAAAAGCGAGCCCCCCCATAGAGAAGGCTCGCATCGCTGGAACTGAAAAATTAGATAATTCAGATGTAACTTTTTTATGCAATAAAAATAAAGACATGGCCTTCACTCCGACTGAACGTAAATTCTTTGTGTGCACAGTTGCACTCACAAATTCGATCAGAACGGACATCGTTGGCCGTCTTTAAAACTTATGGTCGTCTTCGACCTGTAATTAAGTAAGCATTTTACATGCCAATTCTTATATAAATTTAATTTATTAATTTTTTATATTTAATTTCAAATAGATATAATTCACCCAGCTATCTTATAAAAATAATGTCTTATTCTATTTGCCCCATCGCTGTACACTTAAATAGTTGAAATAAAAATATGTCTTGCCACAAAATGAATCGTATTTTTGCACCAAGACTGACCACATTCATTGTTTAGCTTGCCGAAATGCCACTTAAACTGAATTTTTTGTTTAGTTTTGGATGGCACTAATCTTGCTTAAAACCTGATAACAAAAAACGCGTCGAATTGGCGCATTTTCTTAGCCTGATTTTCTGAACTTATGCCAAAACTCAAAATAGCTCTTATCGATGATGATCATGCGCGGGCCGACTATATAAAAAATAGTCTGCTTGAAAATGACTTTGAAGTGGTTGCCTGCCTTACTTTGGACCACTTAAATATTTTTCGTCTTGAAGATTTACAAGCCGATGTCATCTTGCTCGATATGGATCATCCCCATCGTGACATTATTGAAAGTTGTGTGAGTAGCTATGACCTACCAACTGTTCTATTCACTAAAAATTCAGATAAAGACACCATCAAACAAGCTATAGATGCAGGCGTAACGGCTTATATTGTAGATGGCATAGACCCCGCCCGCTTACATACCATTTTAGAGATTTCAATTGAGCAATATAAAAAACATAAAAAGCTCGAAGGTGACTTAAAAGAAGCTCAAACCAAACTGGCAGATCGTAAAGATGTTGAAAAGGCCAAAGTGCTACTCATGCAACTGCATGGCTTACCTGAAGATACAGCTTTTCAATTACTCAGAAAAAATGCCATGAGTCACCGTATAACGATTGGAGAAATGGCACGGCGTTTACTTGACGCTCAAAAATTACTAAATGATCAACTAAAGGATGAATAAATGAGCAAATTAGAAAAGACTCAATTGCAACTCGGCTATATTCCTTTACTTGATTGCATCGCTTTACTTTGGGCAAAGCAGCAAGGTTTCTTCGAAGAAGTCGATTTAGATGTTACCTTAGTCAAAGAAGCATCATGGGCAAGTCTACGCGACCGTTTAGCTTTTGGTTTATTAGATGCTGCACATTGTTTATCTGCGATGCTCCCTGCAGCAGCAATGGGTGCAGACCAAATTGGTATTGCACTGCAAACCCCGCTCGTTTTAAGTAAAAACCGTGCTTTTATCAGCTTAAGCCAAAAATTAATTTATCAACTGGCTATTCAAGAAAACGATAATGCACAAACTACCGCCCAAAAAGTTATTCAATACATTGAACAAGATCATACTCTTTCTCTAGCCCATGTATTTAAACATTCAATCCATCATTATTGTTTAAGAGAATGGCTTGCTTTGGCAGACTCTAGAATAGCTCAAACGCTCAAACTCAAAGCACTTCCGCCACCGTATATGGTCGAAGCTTTAGATAACCATGTGATTGATGGTTTTTGTGTGGGAGAGCCTTGGAATACTCAAGGTGAACTTTTAGGTTTAAGTAAAATCGTCTGCTCAAGTCAAGACATTATTCCCAATGTGGCAGATAAAGTTCTCGCAGTAACTCAAGAATGGGCTGAACAACATCCTCACACCTTAGTTGCCCTTACAACGGCAATTATGAAAGCTCAAAAAGAATTGAGTAATTTAAAAGATTTTGCACCTGTCTTAAAGTTATTGGTCGAGTTCGGGATTGTCCGATTTCACTGTTCTGAAGAAGTGCATGTCGATAAATATTATATGATTCAAAATATTGTAAAACACTTGGTTAAAGAAAATGCGACTCCCCAACCTAAAGATTTCCATTGGTTATTTCAGCAAATGCAAAAATGGGAAAAACTTCAATTAGCCCCTGATCAAATCATAGAACTGAGTGCACAATGCATTAATCTCGATTGCTACAATCAAGCCAAACTCTAAAAAATACTTAAGCACATTATAAAAAAAAGCTGTCTTTATTAACAAAGACAGCTTGAAAGACCCATAAGACAAATGCGTTATACGCATTACTACATTTAAAAGACTCAACTCATCCATTAAATATAGCTCTTATGTTTCCGATCATAACCAATTAAAACTTATCATTTTCAGTCATTTCCATATCAATAACTGACATTTCATAGACTTTATCTCCTACCTATAATTTCGACGAACAACCGAAACTCCCCTAGATATCAGTCCGTAATTTTGTTAACTTGATTATGTTACAAATTCAAAATGCAGATTTCAATTAATGAGTAAGGGAATGAAATCATGAAAGATATCTCACACCGTGAAGTTTATGCACTGGTTGATATTAATAATTGCTATGTCAGCTGTGAGCGTCTTTTCAACCCTAAACTCAATGATAAACCTGTAGTTGTTTTATCTAATAACGATGGATGTGTGGTCTCACGTAGTGAAGAGGCAAAACTTTTAGGAATAAAAATGGGAGTACCTTGGTTCCAAATTGAAAAAGATGCTTTACAAGCAGGCGTTCAAGTCTATTCAAGCAACTACACTTTATATGCCGAGATGTCCCGCCGTTTTTTTGCTGTTCTCGGTGAGTTTTTCTCTCCAGATGATTTAGAAGCCTACTCTATAGATGAATGCTTTATTCATCTCACCCCTTACCTCCAATCTATCGATATCTCTGACTACTGCAATAAAGTGAGAAGCACTCTCCTAAAATGGTTAGGCTTACCTTGTTGCATTGGAATTGGATATTCAAAGACACAAGCAAAACTTGCCAATCACTATGCTAAGAAAATTAAAAGTTTTAAAGAAGTATGTAATTTCATCACCTTAGATCCATTAATTATGGAAGACCTCATGCAACAGACATCAGTCAAAGAGGTATGGGGAATCGGCTATCAATTAGTCAAACAGCTACAAAGTTATGAGGTGTACACATGCCTAGACTTAACTTTTGCCAATGAACACCATATGGCAAAGGCATTTTCTGTGGTCATGGCACGCACTATTCGTGAGCTAAAAGGCCAATCCTGTATTCAACTTGATGATCCAGCTATTCCAACGAAACGGATTTTAGCATCACGAAGTTTTGCTCAAGCTTTATCCAGTATTGAGATTATTAAACAAGCACTTATCTTTCACCTTAATCGGGCACATCGCCGTTTAATGAAACAAGAACAACTTTGTGCCTGTGTTCAAGTTATGCTTTATGAAAAAACCGACAAACCACCCTATAAAAAAGCCACATCTCAAGCAATTGGTCTTCATTATGCAACAGATGATTTATGCATACTTACTAAAGCAGCGATGCAGCAAATTGATGTTTTATATAAAGAAAATAAAAGTTACATAAAAATTGGAGTATTATTTTGTGGTCTACACGCACGTCAGCAACATATTGATGATTTATGGCAGCCTCTGGAACTTATTCATCAAAGACAACAATTGATGGAAACTTTAGGTACAGTCCGTAAGCGTTTTGGTAGCCACTATTTACAAGTTGGATATCACTCACGTAATCCATCTTGGCAAATGAAACAATGTCATCGCTCAAAAAATTACCTAACACGCTGGAATGAAATGTTAACGATTGAAGATGCTTATACCCCCGTTACACAAAATACATGAACTGTTTTTGTCAATTCGGTTTAAAATAAGCTCCGTTAAATTACTTGAAATTTTGTCATTTTTTAACATTGCTAATTAGTCGCAAAATTTACAATATATAAGCCGAATTTGGTGTACCCTTTCTGCGACAATTAAAAGAAATTATAAAAAACTTGTAGAAACATATGCCATAATAAGCAAACTTTGCAGACATCTTGCAAAGATTATTTGCAACTTTAGAGCTGGAGCAATCTGAATGAGTTCGACCATTTTGGTAATTCATGGACCGAATTTGAATTTGCTGGGAAAACGCGAACCAGAAGTATATGGTCATCTTACCCTAGACAATATCAACCAACAACTTATTGCTCAAGCTGAACAAGCCTCAATTACACTAGATACTTTTCAAAGCAACTGGGAAGGTGCCATTGTTGACCGTATTCATCAGGCACAAACAGAAGGCGTAAAACTGATTATTATTAACCCTGCTGCCCTCACTCACACTTCAGTTGCTTTACGCGATGCCTTACTTGGCGTTGCCATTCCCTTTATTGAAGTACATTTATCAAATGTTCACGCACGTGAAGCTTTCAGACATCATTCTTATTTATCAGACAAAGCAATTGGCGTGATTTGTGGTCTAGGCGCAAAAGGTTATAGCTTTGCGCTCGATTACGCTATTGAAAAAATTCAACCATCTAACCCAAACTAGTTCAGGAATAGTCGCCCATGGATATCCGCAAAATTAAGAAACTCATCGATTTAATGATTGAGTCTGACTTGCAAGCGATTGAAGTTAAAGAAGGTGATCAATCGATCGCTTTAACTCGTCGCAATCCTGTCGTTGCTGCGGCTGGTGTAGCACTTCCGGCAGCTCCTGTTGCTGAAGCACCTGTTGCAAAAACACCACGTGGAGCAGTCGAAACTTCTCCTATGGTTGGTGTGTTCTATGCTGCTCCAAGCCCAGGCGAAGCACCATTTGTTAAAGTAGGTCAAACAGTATCTGCTGGTGAGACTTTGGGTATTATTGAAGCAATGAAAATCATGAACCCGATTGAAGCAACTCAAAGCGGTGTGATTGAAGAAATTTTAGTGAAAAATGGTGAAGTGATCCAATTCGGTCAACCTTTATTCCGTTATCGCGCGTAATACCCCGGGGACATCTATGTTGCAAAAAGTTTTAATTGCAAACCGTGGTGAAATCGCTTTACGAATTACCCGGGCTTGCAAAACATTAGGAATCAAAACTGTCGGTATCTATTCAGATGCCGATAAAGATTTGATGCATTTACGTTTCGTTGATGAAGCAGTATGTATTGGTCCGGGTGCAAGTAGTGATAGCTATTTAAACATCCCGGCAATTATTACTGCTGCAGAAATTACTGGTGCCGATGCAATTCATCCAGGTTATGGCTTCCTTTCGGAAAATGCCGAGTTTGCTGAAATTGTAGAAAGCTCAGGTTTCACATTTATTGGCCCTCGCCCAGAACATATTCGTTTAATGGGTAACAAGGTTTCTGCAATTGTTGCAATGAAAAAAGCTGGCGTACCTACGGTACCTGGCTGCGACCATGCTGTAACTATCCATAACGCATTAGCTGAAGCGAAAGAAATCGGTTTCCCGCTTATTGTTAAAGCGGCAGCTGGTGGTGGTGGCCGTGGTATGCGTATTGTTGAACGTGTAGACACACTACTTGAGTCAGTTCAAGCGGCTCAACGTGATGCAGAAATGTGGTTCGGCGATGATACCGTGTATATGGAACGCTTCTTACAAAAACCTCGCCATGTCGAAGTTCAAGTTTTGGGTGATGGTAATGGCCACGCGATTCATTTATATGACCGTGACTGTTCATTACAACGTCGTCACCAAAAAGTGTTAGAAGAAGCTCCTGCTCCAAATCTACCGGAACAAGCACGTGCTGATATTTTACAAGCCTGTGTACACGCATGTCAGTTAATGCAATATCGTGGTGCTGGTACGTTTGAATTCTTATTTGAAGATGGTGAATTCTTCTTCATTGAAATGAATACTCGTGTTCAGGTTGAGCACCCTGTAACTGAAATGGTAACTGGGGTTGACATTATTGAACAGCAATTACGTATTGCAGCTGGTTTAGGCTTAGAGCTTCAACAAGAAGATATTGAAGTTCGTGGTCATGCCATTGAATGTCGTATCAATGCCGAAGATCCAACAACATTCTTACCTTCACCAGGTAAAATTGAAAGTTTCTATGCACCAGGTGGTGCGGGTATTCGTTTAGATTCTCATATCTATCCTGGATATAGCATTCCGCCATATTACGATTCAATGATTGCAAAATTGATTGCTCATGGTAAAGATCGTGAAACTTCACTTGCCCGCATGCGTCAAGCGTTAGATGAAATGATTCTTACAGGAATTAAAACCAATATTCCTTTACATAAAGATCTTATTTTGCAGGATAAAAACTTCTGTTCTCAAGCAATGGACATCCATTACCTTGAAAAACACTTGTTAAAGCAAGTGGAAGAAGAAAAGAAAGCTGAAACTGCTTAATCTGCTTCATATAAAAAAGCCTCTTAAATAAGAGGCTTTTTTATATCTACTTGTTTATGGCAACATTCGGCGTAAAGTTGCGAAACATTGCTCACCCTTAGCCGTTGAGCAGAAATTAATAGTATGGTCATTTTTCCATTGCACGAAATATTGAGAAATATCACCTGTCTGATCTTGCTTCTGACCAGAACAATCTACTTTATTATTATCAAACTTAATTTGCATTACTAAAGCCGATAGCTGCTCTTTAGGGTCATCAGATGGCTGATATTCATAAATACCGTATGACCACTCTTCACCACTTTTAATCACCACATCGTTACTACTGCGGAAATTATAATACTCTACACATTTTTTATTATTTGGAATCTCCATTCCCCATAATCCCATAATTTCAGGACGCGTAACAATACGTATAGCATTAGGATTACTTGCAGTGCGAACAGGTTGTGCTGTTGGCTGTTGAGTCGCTGTCTCAGCCATAGCAAAACCAGAACAAGCCAATAATAATCCCATAATATAAATATTTTTCATAGATTTATTAATCATTAAACGCATGGGTTTAAGTTAGCACATTTTTTTAGAAAAACATTGTTTCATAACCATATAAAAACAATATTTTTCAACCGTAACGAACCGATACTTCTCATCAAACAATTTCTATCTTTAACTCGGTATTCCTAACAATTTTTATCACTATTTAATCTAAGAAACTGAATTTTCGATTCGTTTAGGCAACCAATAGACAAAGCACAAACCAAATAGAACCACTAAAGCAGCGATCATAAAAATATGCTCGCCCGTAAGAATTTTCCAGTAATGACCAGCCAAAATGCTCCCAAACGCCACTCCAAGCCCCCACATGGTGCTATAAAAAGCCTGACCTCGACCTTGTTGCCCTATTGAAAATTTTTGAAAGATAAGCCGCATTGCGATGAGATGAAATAAGCCAAAACTAAAAGCGTGTAGGCACTGTGCAAATAACTGACCTATGAAATAGTGAGAGAAAATAGCAACTAATAACCAGCGTATACTTGTCAAAATCAAACATACTGCTACAAGGCTACGCCAAGAAAAATATTTAAAAAACGTAGTTGCATATGCAAACATCACAATTTCAGAAACCACGCCCATAGCCCATAAAAAACCAATTTCCGTTGTACTAAAATTTAACGATTTCAGAAAATTGCTATAGAAGCTATAAAAAGGTGCATGTGAAAAAAGAAGAATAAACTCAATTGTGAAAAAAGCAGCAACTTCAGGACGTTTCAGCACAGGCAATAAAGGTTCTAAATGCTTTTGTGAAGTTGGGGCCCCTTCTGGTTCACGTATCGTAAATGCCCAAATAAATGCTAAGGAGGCAATGATAAGCAATAATATAGGCAACATTGAAATCGGAATGATTTCTAAAATTGCCCCTATTGTAAATACACCTACAATAAACCCAACTGATCCCCATTTTCGAATCTTGCCATAAAGTTTCGCCCTTTGGTCTCCTAACCAAAATAAAGTTACTCCTTCAAATTGAGCTAAAATAGCATTCTGGAAAAAACTAA
Source organism: Acinetobacter sp. AOR01_HL (assembly GCF_027855455.1). Taxonomy (NCBI): domain Bacteria; kingdom Pseudomonadati; phylum Pseudomonadota; class Gammaproteobacteria; order Moraxellales; family Moraxellaceae; genus Acinetobacter; species Acinetobacter sp. AOR01_HL. The sequence continues at coordinate 179,439 of NZ_JAKTIM010000017.1, forward strand.
AAATAAGCATCAATAAAGCAACTGACTGAAAAGTATTAGGAATTATAAAAATAGCCAACTATATACATGCCTCCATCCATGTGGCAATCCGCACTAATAGCATTCTTTTACCGGATTTATCGGCGATCCAGCCCCAAACCAAAGGGGCAAAGAAGCGCGTCACAATAGCAATAGAAGATAAAATACCTATCTCTTGATAATTAAATCCCTGATCTTGGAGATATAAGTTCCAATACGGCATAAATGTGCCAACAATGGAATAATAAAAGAAGTAGAATCCTGACAGTCTAGCTGTAATTGTTAATGGTTGCATTCTGTTGCTTTATCTTGCATTTTCAAATAGTTAATCATAATTAAAGTTGCATCCGCTTGTACCATAATGCTGTATTTTGCAATTCAACAGTCTACAAATCAGTCTACAAATTTAATTTTCAATTAATTTAAAAAAATTTGTAGACTGCATGCTTTTTAAGCAAAACATATCCAACTTTCAAACCTGAGTAATTCTATCATTTTGAATAGTTTATAAATGAATTATTATCGATTCTTAGTTGATAGTTGTTTTTTATTAAGAATGAGTGAAGAACTTATGAAAGATTGGGTCTACTTCTATATCGAGCATACAATTAAATATGGTAAGCCGTATCTATAAAGAAGGAATCAAATATAAGAAGTGCGGCGTAGTGCTGACATGTTTAGAGCCGAAGTTTGGCCATACTTACGACTTATTAACTGACTTTGAGCACATAGAGAAAAAAGAATCTTTAATGCTGGCTATGGATGGTATCCATAGTAAGTTTGGAAAGAAAAAAATCGGGGTCGGACCATGTTTCGTACCCAATAGAAATTGGTCAATGAGTAGAGATAAATTGAGTAGAAATCCGTTTAGGTGGGACGAGCTGTTGACTATTAAGTTTTAAAAAGTAAAATCGATGTAAATATCTAATACTGTTATCAAATGACAAATATAATTCAATTTAGAAGAAAAAAAGTTTATCGAGGTATTGTTGCCCCTAGTGGTATTATGGCTATTAAGGGAAATAATTTGTTTTTAGAACGAACATATATACCAGAAGATATTTTTTATTATGTAATGTATTGGGATAAAATAGCTATTCCTACAAGTTCAATAATTCATATGGGATTACCTTTAGAAAAAGAATTAAAATCGTTAGGTATATTGGAAAGGCCGAGTTTACCAGCTACAGGAACAGTAGAGGCTGCTAGGCATGTTCACTGGACATTTGGTGAAGTTGCTAAACAAAAATTAAAGGATGATAATTTTGATTGGATTATCCACCATATGTCTGGCGATCCTATTTATCTTCCTGAACATTCTACAAAAAAAGATACACTACGACTCAAAATTACCAATGCATTACCGATCCCATCCTCTGATGGGAAATTTTCTTTAGATGATTTATTAGAGTTTAAAAATAGAAGAGCTTCCGAACTTGAAGGTTTACATACTACAATGGATAAGCTATTAAAAAAGCTTAATCATGAAGAATTAGATGTAATCAGAAAAACTGAATTAAAAAGATTTGAAAATGCAATTTTGGAGTTAGATAGAACAGTATTTGAGCGTTTTAAAATAATGAAAAAAAGTGATTTTGAAGTTAATATTGACTTAACTGGAGATGCTATTCAAGCACTTATTTTAAATACCCCTGCACTTATACATGATATAAAATCAAATGGTATACCGCTTGCAACTATTGCTACTTCTATACTTTCCATGTTTTCACTTTCTAAAAAGTATGGAGTTACGCTAAATCAGTATAATCATGGTGATTTTAATTTAGAATATATTTCTAGTGCACGTTCAGAAAATATAATATTCTAAATTCCAACCTCATTTGAAAATCCATAAAAATTAAGCCCTCATTAGAGGGCTTTTACACAAATGCCTACATTCACATTGTTATTGATCGTATGAGCTGTGCATCCTGAAAGCAGAAAGCAAAGTATTACTAAAAGTTTCATGTTACTCATCGTTAAAGTAATTAAATAGTTCGGACTTGAATACATTGTTAATATCAAATGCCAGTTAGGGTTTCCCGTTTAAAAGCATGAATAGGCTAACTGGCAACCAACTATTACTTTATAGATCTGCTTAATGACCTGCTTCTTGTTGTGATCATTTTTACAAACGTCATTACTCCATGGGGCAGGTCGCCCATTTAGATCACCACGCGATTAGCAATCCAGCCATAGAAAAACTGTTCTTGCTTTGGATTACGCTCACAGATTTCAATGTAGCGTTGCCCTTGCAAAATATTGAGCACTCGCACCAGTACTTTCTCGCCTTCTTTCCCGCGTTTGGCCAGATAGTTTTTTAGAGCACCTAAAGTGTTAGAACCGTAAACGCCATCAACCTTCAAGTCTGCATACCCAGCTTTACCTTGATTGTTAAGCAAGTTCAAAGCACGCTGTAAAAGTGGTTTTGCAAAGTTGATACCGCAATTCACACCAGTGTCTAGAAGCTCTTCAGCTACGGCAGAAGAAACAGCATTCACCTGGTCAAATCGCGGAGCTGTCCAGTACTGTTTCTTATAAATCGCTTTGGCCACATCTATAGGCAGATCACGCATATTGCCCTTAAAGCCGTTTGCACGGGCAACCGCTTCGGTAATACCGTATTTTGTTGCCCCTCCTCGATCGGCTGGGTTATTTACATATCCGCCTTCACGTTTAATCAGATCTTCAAGATATTGATCAATATTCATTTCAGTTTCCTTTAGGCAATAAAAAAGCGCCTTTAGGCGCACAGTAAATAAAAAGCCGACCTCAAATAAGTCGGCTTCATAAGTTTAGTTTCATAGCTTTTAAAATATATATTTAAAAAAAGTCGTAATAGCAGTTATTGCACCAGCAACGCTACCAATTACTAGGGATATAGCTTTACCCCAAGCCATGATTACAGCAGCTCTACCTGCATCTTTCTCACTCATTTTCCCCTCTATACTTATACCGGGTTTGGTGCTAACATTTTCCTCAGATTGATTCATTAATAGTTAACCCTCCTTAACTGTTAACCAAAACCCTAGTGTTGGCGCACTGGGGTTTTTGCTTTTTTGGAATAAAGTACATTTCTTACTTCCCATAGAATTAATAGACGAACTTTACCCCCATCCGTTTTTTAATATCAGGCGGAAGGACTTCCGCTGACTTTGTTAAAAAATTGTTTCTGTTAATTGACTCACGCTTCATACACGTTTTCCTACCCGTAAAAAAAGAATTACCACCCGAAGGTGGTCGTTTCATAATATTGGTTGTCAATAATTTTTCGTAGTAGTCAGCGACATGCAGTGTCAACAGGTAATTTCTCTCTTATACTTGATACTTCTAAACAAAACCGCCCGAAGGCGGCATTAACTGTTTTCAATGTCTTTTCTGGCTTTTTTAAACTCTTTGATCACTTCAACGATCGTTTTCCCTTCCTGTTTGTTAATGAAGTTAAAGATCCAGCGGACTAAAGCCCAACCGGGTAAACCACAAACAAAGAAGAATCCACCAAGTGCAATCATCCCCCATACATCAGTAACCCATTCATGAAGCCCCCACTTCACAATAATGAATGAGCCGCCAGCAAGACTTGATACAACAGTACAGATCAAGCCTACGCCCCACTCTTGTGGTGAGCGTGGCATACGAGTCATTAATACAACTGCTGCAACCAAACCGACTGCTAAAGTCACCATGATTGCAATCCCATATAATTTTAAAAGTGCTGTAAAACCGCTAGTGGAAACTGGCTCCATAAATTTCTCCAGATATTTTTAGGCAATAAAAAAGCACCCAGTTGGGTGCTAACGTATTAATTTAAATTAAGCTTCAGAAGTACTTTGAGTAATCTGATTTGAATAGTTCCAGACAGTATCTTTCCATACATCGCGTGCAGCGACACGAATATAGTATGGCGTTGTTGGTTGTAGCCCTCCTATCGTTTTTGTAATCTCAGAGCCTGACCATGTAGGAGGCATTGTTGTTGGGTCAAAGTGAGGATTATTGCTAAGCCAAATTGCATAATCTTTAAGATCTGAAGCCTCACTAGGGATCCAGCTCACTGTTATAGAATTCGTCGAAGCTGATGTATATATGTTAGATAACACTGGAGGGACAGGATTGCTAATGCTTAATTCAGCGAAGGCACTAAGTTGGTCACCATTTTTACTCGCAACACGGATTGTGTAAGAACGGCCCAAACCATCTTGCTTAGCTTCTTCAATTGAATAACTATAATCTGAATTTGTCGTATCAACTTCACGCAACATTACGCCATTCGACCAGATCTGAACACGATAACCTGTAACGCCACTTGAAGTTTGCCATTGTACTTTGAATGTTGTCCCGACAAATGGAGATTGCAAGGAAAGGCCCTTAATACCCGATGGTTTCCCTCCATTTAACGTGTAACTGTAAGCTGTTACTTCATCAAGAGTTTGCTCTTTACGTTCAAGTCCATTAAAGCTAGTGAATTTCAAGAAGATCTGTTTACCTACAAGGTTTTCATTGAAACTATACTTGAATATTGCTTTATCTAAGCGCACAAATGGCTCACCAGCATTGTGAATTTGTGCATCATCAAAACGTCCACGTAAAACATCACTTAATGTATAGAGACCTAATCCATTTAATGTGGCCACTTGATAGTTAAAGTATTCATCACCTAGCTTACATAGTGTCTGATCTGCATGTGCATCTTCCAGAGTACCGCTAAAAATCTGGCTGGCAGTATTAAGTTCTACTTGCATAGATGTAGCACTAGCATCAATGGCATCCACAAGGAGACCATAACGCGCAGAGCCATAGATGGTGCCAATCATTTCATAAGTGGTATTGTCAAGACTTGCCCACACATTACAGCCACCCCAGTTAATGCCGCCCGACACCGCCGCCCATACTTGAACTTTACCATCTGAAAGATCTAAAGGAGGTTCAAAAATAATAGGTGCATTAACATTACCCGGTTCTTCATTCCCCCCTTGATAGCCATTGGATGCTTGAAGATCATATTCAATTGCTGATCTTGAACCAACTGCCAGCTCTTCTGCAGTCACAGTCAAACGACCCTCTTGGTCTTCCTCAATTCGAGTAATACGTACAGGAAAGCGGTATAAACCCAAAGCGCTATCAGTCAATGTAACTATATCCATTGGTTCTAGTCGACAAAACTTCCACCCCAGATCAAATTCATATTCATTTCGCACATACAACAAGCGTTGCAGTCGTAATTGTGCTGCATGACGGGCGATTTTTGGGTCGCAAAAAAAGTGGTTTTCTACAGGATCTTCTGTACGTAGACCAAACATTTCAATATTTGCTTGATCCTTTGCTTCTACAGTTTCTGTATTGTATTGATTAAAACGGTTGATATATTCAATCTGCACATGATTATAAGCATCTGTGTCACGGCTGCGGCGTACACGTACTGGCTCGTCATCGCCAATAAAGTCATCATCGGTTAAGTGATAAACTGGTGTGAGATCAGGTATAAACGTAACGCCGTTACCCGTAATTGCAGAGTCCCCGAAAGAACGGATCTTTAAGCCATCTGGGCTTGGTACTACAGCACAATTTACTGCCTCAACAATCTCATTGATAGTTTCATAGGCTGGTCGTTGTTCTGTGAAAGCTGGGCTAATTAAAAGATTGGCAGCTCGGCAATAAGTTCTAAATTCATCAAGATCTGCAATTTTAAGATTTGGGGCCGCACCATGACGTGGATGTGTGATGAAATCTTCAATAACATCTGCCGGATTAGCGTCATCTATCGTGTCAGATAATGTAATCGTACTGATCACTTCAAAATTATGGTTTGAAAGACTTGCGCTATTCCCCATCTCATAATTAGCACATGCTACATATCCCAAATAAGGATAGTTAATTGCCTGTTCTGGATGCTTTGATAGTAACCATCCCCACGGTGGATTATTATTTCCATCGAACAATTCAAAATTTAATTGATCAATAGGATCTAAAGTAATAGCACCTTCCTGCTTAGGGACATACTGTTCTTTATCAACCCAAATCAGGCCAATCTTCTTAATTTGGTTTTCACATAAACCAAGCATAAGAGACGCGCTATAACTAAAGGTAGTATTGCTGGTTTTAGTACCACCACCCTTACCTCCAGACTTTTGAACCGTTGTATGAGGTGTTGCTTTAAAATCCCCATACCAAAACATATTAGCCGCTACCCGTGTTTTACCGTACACCAATGGCTGGCAAAGACCATATGCTGACTGTTGGATCCGCATAGAGTTAATTCGGGTATCCGTTGTACTAATTGTAGTACTACCAAATAATCCACCCATTTATTTAAGCCTCTTCATACGAAAAAACCCGGCAATTCGCCGGGCTAAACTTCCTTTTGTTCCATCTTGTATAATCACTCCCTGATGGAGATAACTGTGAATGACCTGCGGCCATTCAATAACAATTGCACCATGACTGATACACTTGCCAAATTGATATAGAACAATATCACCCGGTTGTGGTGGCCCTTCTACTGGATCACATACGCCCAAAATCAATTCTAAATAACGTTGTCCCATCTGGTGCAAATGCCAATCAGGCGGATATGGCCGTGGATCTAAATGGTCCATCAATCCGACTTTTTCATAGACCTCACAAATCAAAGTGCCGCAGTCAACTCCCACACCTTTCACACGACCTTGATGATGGTAAGGAGTACCCAACCAAGTTAGGGCCTCTTGTACTGCTTCTAAATTTTTAGCTTTCTTCGCCATAGAATTTGGTCCATACAAAAAAGCCTTGGAAAATTCCAAGGCTTTCATTAGTTTTTAGACTTCAATAATAGTTAGGTTCCCCGTCCTATAAGCCCCTGTATCTATAAAGTGACAGTTATGCTTAATGACAGGGTAGTCAACAATCGTATGCCCCAGATAAATACGGTCAATATTTTTAACTTTACGGTAAATTCCAGTTTGATCGTTAAATCGATTTCTTGACCACAAGGCAAGATTCATAGCTAAAAGAACATCATCTATATCTTGATTATTAAACGATTTTTTAAACTCAAGCCAATCGTTTTGCTCAACATTTGCATGAACAAATCCAATAAGCTCTCCTTTATGTTCAATTTCAAGATAGAGCGGAAGCTCTTTTAGTTGCTCAATTATCTTTAGTTGATCACTTTTAGATAATTTATAAAACCACTCACCACCGTTACGCTCATCTTTGTGTATATTGCGAATCTTATGATTCAGCATCCCATCAATACACATTTGTTCGTGATTTCCACGAACAGCTTTGAACCAAGGCTTGTTGAGTAGTTTTATACACTCAAGGCTCTTTTTACCCCGATCAACCAAGTCACCTACCGAAATCAAAAGATCATTTTTAAAATCGAAACCTATGTCGACAAGATGTTGACATAGGTTATCGTAACTACCGTGCAAGTCGCCCACTACAAAGATACGTTCATACTTCTTCATACGATTAATCTCAAAGCCCCTTCATCAAGATTGACTTGCTCACCTGAATTGTTCACGTGTGTTACAGTAACTACACCTGCACTTTTACATTCAGCAGTCATTTGTGTACCCTTTAAGTCAAACTGAAAATCAACTAAATATTGAGTACCAAGAGTCGCCGTTGAAAGATTTAATGTTGTTGATTGACTTGCACCAGCTGCCAATGTTGGCGGGTTCCAAAGTTTTTGAGCTAAAACTCCTTGATCTAAATATCCATATTTTGCATCAAGATATTTAATTCGTTCTTTTAGCCAAGCCATAATTTGACAAATCCCTCCGAGATCCTTCGATGGAATATCGGGCCAACGCTGTTGCTCTTGCTTAAAGAGATTGAGACTGAATTTTGATTCAATATCACGCTCAATTCGATAAACAGTATTAAGGTTAAAAATTCCTTTATTTCTTAATTCAGCATATCGTTTAATAACATCATTAAGAATAATTGGCTTAACAATAGGAATGATATTGTTAGCGTCCCAATTCCAATTTGATGCATATTCAACCCCAATACCTGCCCAATGAAGCCCGAAAGTCGTATCAAGGTCATAAGGCATCCAACAATATTGAGTACCATCCCAAGTTGTCAAAATTGAATTCTTATCAAGCAAATCTGCTGCAGCAGTAAACTCAACAAGCAAATACCAATCAACAACATTTGTACGATCATAATATTTGTCGAATTGAGCAGTTCGTTCAGCTATTGGCAAACGGTGAAAATCCCAAAGCGCCTGCATGGAAGCTTTTACAGTAGCGTCACTAATCGGTCCGCCTTCTTCATAACCGTTTAGTTTAGGGTTTCTAAGGCCTAGTTTTTCGTAAGGCGGTGTAGATGCTGTGAAATCAATACCCCCTCCCAGCAACTCAAATTGAACATGCTTTTTATTGCTTTTGTCCAAATTGTAATTGTCTCGTTTTTTGCCAATATTTAATGTACCAATCCCATAAAAAACTCCATTTAAACGAACCACAGCAGGATAACCATCAACATGACCGATAGCACCAGTATCAAGTGAATTCACACCCAACTGGTTGAGGTACGCGCGATCTACCTCACGCTTTGGAAAACCTTTTCTTGATTGAACCATTTCCTCCCATAGTCTATTACAAAGAATGTTCCGGCTATGTGTTGCATCAATCCAGTTTGCTTTCCAAACAAGTTCCTGTTGAGGAATCAAATCTCCTAATTTTATTGAACGCTCAGTAGTAAAACTTTCATCCGTAAAAAAACCAAAACTAAAGTTCTTTTTCGGATACACAGCAGAACTACTCCCCTGTACCGCATATTGGGCATAACTTTCATTAACAACCCCGTCGACATTTAGCTTCAATCTACAATTAATCGAACCCTCAGCTTTACTCTCAGGCGGAAAGACTTTGTCTGCAAAAATGTCTATTTGAATTACGCTTGTAGGTTTTGGGAAAGTAAATAGCGTGTTCTGAACAACGTCTGTATTAAGCGCTTTTACCTTTGAACTAAACCGGTTAGTGCGATTCTTAATAACATATGGGTTAGATAGTTCTTTTAAATTAGGAATGTCACGGTGAATACTTGTAATAGTGATATATCCCTCATGATCACAAGTATAGTTTATCTTTGCGGATTTAATGCCTTGCGAACCAAAATCTGGAATTGAATGAACGCATCTGATGAAATTCCCGTTGTAGTCATACAAGTTAAGTACGCTCATTACTCCGGCAGGTTCATCCGTATCAACTACAGCTTCAAAAGTATCGCCATGTTTTACTGCAATCTTTCCCGTACTTTTATATGCAGACCAATACTCTGGAGAAACATTTTGATTGAATTCAATTCCAGCTGCTGTGTAACCAGTACCTGGTGCGAGAAAAGGGATTTTCTCTTCAATTTTTTCTGCAGCCAACCTAGATAAATTATCATTCCGCACAAAAACATTCTCTTGGGGTCTGCTCCATGATAAATTTTGATCAGTGCCCGCAGGGATTAAGTCTGCTTTCAACTTCAGTCCGCTTATGTATGCACGGTTTGCTGGATTAATTGAACAAAAGACAATAAAACAGCGCTTTGTCGCGGTATAAGAGTATTCAAATGGATATGAGTCACCCGGCTGTTCAGTATTTTTGAAAGATTCTAGAAAGTTCAAATCCTTGTCAAAAATTACCATGGCGGGAATATTGCTGTCTGGATTAAGAACTGTTGCCTTAATCTGATCCCCTACTTCCAACGGTATTAAACCTGTATTTCTGTAGGCATTTGTATAAATATCACCGCCCCCATTTAAGTCATGGGTACCGTTATCATAGTAACGACCAAGTTCATTGAACTCAAAAGTTATTGTTTTCCCTTCACTCACCATTTTGGCATTTGCATATCGTAAGTTAGCAATCATCCGAACGATATATCTATCGAAGTATGAACTACGATCTAAAACTGTAAGCTGGTAATGATTGCCTGTCACAGTTGCAAAACGTGTTGGATAAAGTGACCCTGCATAGTGAATTGTTGTTGCTACACAATAACAATTAAATGGAGCTGTATAGCGGTATTGAACTTCTTCGACCTCTTCAGGGCCTGTGTTCGGTATAGATAAATCGGCAACTAATTTAAGATCCATGTCAAAAACTAGTAATGAGGCGACATCAGAAAAATTATTGCGATTCTGTTGTAAGATCGATGCACTGATTGTAGCGCCTTGATCAAGATAAATAAGCCCTGTATTTACATAGTTAACGGTATGAATGTCAAAGTTTTTGCTTCTATCAGATTCACCCGTTTTAAAGTAGCGTCCAACAACATTAAATGGATAAGTATTTTGTCGATCAAAATAAACACTTGTAAGAGCTTTTAGTGCATTAATTTCATTTAATAGATCTTTTGAAACAGAATTATATTTCTTATCAAAATTACTTTTTTGCTCCAAAGTCTCAATGTACTCAATCAAGCGTTTTAAAGCATCTTTAAAGCCAGCTTCAGTAACACTAGGGTCTATGAATTCAGCAACGGTAGGGATTGTTGGAAATACAACATTAGATAAATCATTCATACTCTTTTTTCCATAAAAAAAGCCCTGCAAATGCAGAGCTATGGATTAAAATTTTGTTAAAACTTAGACTGAAGTTTCAGGAATAGGAACATATGGTGCGCCTCTAAAGCGAGCGCGATTATTAAAGCGATTGTCACAAGTATCTAGTCGTTTATCACAACCCGGATATACACGAATCACCTCACCAATTGCAGGCATTTCTAAAAGCGGCAACGTAAGAAGTAATGCTCCCGTTTCATGCAATCGCACCGTGCGCTTAATACCAACATTAATACCCTCAAGAAACTCTACAACACCCTGAGTGAACCAGCCTTGAGGATGACTTAGATCACAGTGAATTCTATTTAAAGTACTGTTAGCACCAATGGTTGTATCAACTGCAAATTCTGAACTTAATAAGCCACAAGCCTGATCAAAAAGTGTATTTAAGCAACCCGGTTGATACAAATTACGTGGCATTTGTACTTTTAAATCATCTATTTCCGAAACAACACTCGCTTTAATCTCATATCGATCGAACTCAGGTTCAATAATACGCCCTTCAAATAAAACCATCGTTCCCGCACTAGTGTCTGTGGGAGTATTAATATCCATGAAAATGCGCTCTAATTTAAAGCGAGAACCATCTAAAATACCGTTATGGAAGGCCTGTGCAACGGGCACATCGCCAAACATTGTATTTTCAGTTGTTTCAATCGTAATAGATAAATTATCGACTTCAATTCCGAGTGAGAGACTAATACCTTCTCGACTTATAATTGGTCCATTAGAATGAAATACCTTGCCATCTACCACCAAATCAACATCGTAATTTGTGTAATGATATTCAATACCTTGTATTGTTGTAATGGTATATAGATCGGCCATAATAAACTGATCTGCATCCAACAATCTTATAAGCTTATCTGATGCTTTTCTCATACCTTATTTCCCAATGAACCAATTAAGTCAACTTTGTTAGATTTCCAAAGCTTATGCATAAAATTTACATATTCTTGCGTGTCTTCTTTAAAACGACATCGGTAATAGTAAGTACCTGAAACAGTTATTTCCTGATCTAAAGCAAGAGGTTCTGACAGGATCAGATATCCATCCTTAGTTATCTCAAATACGCCTTGTTTCCACATTAAAGCATCATCACTGACCCACATAGATTTAATCGCGTTTCGGTTCCACATGCTTTGATTAAAAGCCAAGATCTTTGGTTCGGTATGACTTAGGACTATCTTTTCGATCTGGGCTTCTGTTTCCCACCAACCTATGTAATCATCACCCCACATGAGTTTCTGCTCGTCTGTCCACATTAACTTTGAGTACTGATTCCACATTTGAGGATTCACATAATGTGGAATCGTAGGGTTTTGTTTGTGAGTTTGGAGAGTTTTATAAATTTGAAACTTCTGTGTAATGCCATCACCAACAAATGTGCAATTAAATTCATTATCTTCAGGCATCTTATAGAGAAAAGAATCAAATGATCCTCTCCTCTCTAGAAAAAAACTCTCAATAACTTGTAATTCAGATTTACCATTTCTTTCTCGCAAAAAACCGAAAGACAGTGAAATTTCATACTTTGGAAAAGATTGAAAGCTTGCTCTTAATTCACGACCATTTATTGATGTCATGATTTTGGTGTTAAACATCGGAGCTTTTGATAAGTCCCATTCAAGACCGGGTAATTCCGGAAAAATTGCATCAGACATAATAAATCACCTATTTACCAAAATTCCGGCTATACCCCTTTAAACCACCAGCCAAGTCACGACCATGCTTTTTCATGAAGTCTCTAACTCCTTTAGCATCTATGGCATTGATATTAAATACATTGGTGCCTCCTCCACCATCTGATGCTTCTGCTGCCCCAAAACTTGCACCGCTACGCAAGGCTTTGCCCATTTCACGAATGGTGTTTGCATGCTGTGAAGGTAAAACCATTTCATCCTCATGAAGCTGAGTGACTGGATTCACCCCGGACGGAATGTCGTATCCGCCTCGAGCAGATTTGATCTTGCCTGCAAGACCAGCGACCAAACCAAATGCAGCTGCACCAGCACCAACGGCGAGAATTGGACCGACATACGGAATTGCGACCATAGCTTTAAAAGCACCCGCCATTGCCTCCCATGCAGACATCATGATGCCTTTGATAGCTTCGGCAGCCTTTAAGCCTAAACGTGCTAAACCACCTGCTGCAGTAACGCTGGTACGTGTTGCTTCACCTGCAATGGTTGCCCCTGTTTGAGCAGCTTGGCCAGAAGCTTCTGCCGCCGTTTCAGCACCAACGAAGCCAAGCTTACGGGCCAACTTAATCGCTTGGATTCTTAACCAGCCTTGTAGCTCCTTTGTTGCTGTTTGCAAGGCAAATTGCCCCATGTCAGCTAGTACTGCTTTAGTTGCATTACTCCAAGTCAGTGTGCCATTCATAAGTGACTGAATGCCCTGATCCCATAGGTTAGAAAGCCGAGAAGTAAAGCCACCGAACTTAGCCTCAAAGTCCTTCATCTCCGCATCACTGATTAAGCCCATAGACTTAGTGTCAGCAACTCTCTGATCTGTCTCTAAATCAGAAATGTTGTTTGTGATTTGGTTTTGATTGCCCTGCTTACCCGTAATACCGGTTTGCTCGTTCTCAAGTGCTAAACGCTCTAAAAGACCTTGCCGTTTAATTTCACGTAACTGATCTTCTAGTTGTTTTTCCAACTGGACTTTACGGACATTTGAAATTTTCTTGGCGTCAAACTCTGCCTGAATTCGCGCTGCTTCAATTTCATATAGGCGTTGTGCTTGCTGTTGATAATTGTCTATCTGTTCTTCACGAGCTTTTTTGTATTCCTCAAACTCTTTTAAACGAATAGCAATAATCTTGTCGGATGCATCCTTCTCGGCTTTGACTTTGGCAGCTGATTTTTCATCGGCAGTCATTTTAGATTTTTCAATCTCATCTAATGCCTTTTGCAGATCTAAAGCGACTTTCTTTTCTTCGGATGCATATTTATACCGAATATCAGCCAGCGCTTTAGCTGCTTGTTCAGCTTGGCGTACAGCATCGGACTTACCCTGCTTTGCCTTCTCTGATTTACCACCATCAGGATTGAGTGCCTTATTTTGTCCGATACCAGAAGTAACCCCTTTACTGCCACCTCTAGCACCTAATTGTGCATTCTGTATGTCAATCTTTGCCTGAGTTAAACGATCAAAAGAAGGTGTTCCACTAAAGATATTAGAAGCTGAATTAATTGCGGCTTTGGTGGTACCAGCAATATCAACCACAGTATCTTTGGTTTCAGTCCAGATTGCCTTAACGCCACCAGCCAGAGCCTTACCTTTAGCCAAGATCCCATCCGCATTTACAAAGTTTACGGCAGTACTTCCAATAGTCCTTAGGTTACTCATAACACCAGACATTAATCGCACAAGATTTTGTAATCCAGCTCCAAGCCCAACAATAACGACTGCCACGCCCTTGGCAACCGAGCCTAATGTCTGAATAACTCCGGTAAATGCTCCACCTTTTGTGGTGCCATTCATAAAATGACTAATAACACCGCTTAAAGCTGGCATCACTGCTTGAGCCAATTGATTTTTTAAGCCGGTGTACTGCATTTGAAGTACTTCAGTTTGAGCCTTTAATTCAATAGATTTTTGAATTGCCTCTTCACCAGTAATAATCCCTGCTTCTTCCATAGCAGACTGATATTCTTTCCAAAGCTTACCGCCATCTTGCAATATTGGAATTAAACCAGTGAGATCAGAGCCCATACTTTCAAGGTAGAACGACATTTGTTGCTGGTTGACTCCAGCTTCTTCCAGCTTATCTACATAGGTTTGTAAGGCTTCTACCCCATCCATCTTGGACATTTCTTCGGCGAGCTTTTTTGCCCCCTCAGCACCAGACTCCGTTTTAACGGCGATTTGCTCAAAAAAATCTTTAGCACCACCAGAACCTACTGATGCAAACTCACCGATCTTTTCATTAAAGTCTTTCATCATGTCTGAGAGTTTTTCTTGAGAAAAACCCAAAGTTTGAGCTGCACCTGACAAACCCTGAAATGACTGTATCGAGGTATTTGCTAAGGCTGAGAATTTCGCAAGTTCAACATTGTTATTAGCCACTTCAATTGCCAATGTTGCTAAGCCTGCAGTAGCTGCTATGGTCCCACCCACTGCTAAACCAGCAACTGCGCCTGCAGCAACCAATGCACCACCACGCAGAGCTCCTAACTTGGAAGTAATACCATCAAATGCTGACCCTATTTTTGATCCACCAAGTGCATCACTAATTTGGTTCTTAAAACCTTCTGAAATGGATTTAGAAACGTCATCAAACTGTCGCTTGACACTCGAGAGATCAAACTTAAATCTCACCCCTTTAGTGGTATTCTCAATTTGCTTAGCGGAATCAGAAACAATCTTTTCAGCATCATCCATACCTTTTTTAAGTTCGGAAGTCTTCGCACCAACGTGCACTTCCACTCGATTGTTGCTCATAATTCCTCTCTTATAGGCATAAAAAAACCGCCATTAAGGCGGTTCATTAAAAACTATGGATAATCAGAATTTTTATCTTAAATTTTTCGTACCCAAGAATAAGACTGCATTATCTCGGTTACTTGTTTCAGTCACTGCATATAAAGTTTTGTCAGCTGAATCATAATAAGCCACACCATTAACTGACTGTCCTGCCAGATAGCAAGGTGAATAACCGAAAACTAAATCAACGTTGTAGTAAGGTGCATTTTCTTCAGCTGCTATTTTCCCTGAGAACGTGCAGCCACTTTGTCCCTTACCTGAAATCACACCCGTATTTGAGATAGTTAAATTCGCATCTTCAATACCTTGCACAATCACCGATTCTCCATAATAGGTGCCTGCAATTGTCGCTAGATTGGATGCTGTGTTGTTTAAATCCGTTTCATATACGGTATCGAATGTAACCTGATTTGAAGGCGAGTATGTGATTGTGCCTTTCAGGCTCTTCTTGGAATCAACTGTTCCACTAATTGATGTATTGTAAACGGTAGCACCACCAAAATAAAAGTCTTTCCCGCTATTGGCTTTTATCGTATTGCCAGAAACAGTGAAGTTTCCAGTCATGAATCCAGCAATACCAGAAGAATAAGGTGCTGAATATAAGAACCAGAATTTATTATTTTTATCCACTAATCCGACTACGTTCTGTTCTTGATTGGTCTTTCCAGTGTAAATACCTTTGACTTCAGCTTTTGATACTGGTGGGTTGTTACCCTCATTATTGGAAGATGAAGAATCACCTCCGCCACCTCCACCGCAAGCAGCCAAAGTCAAAGCTAAAAGACTCACCCCTAATACTGTTTTCATGGTTATATCCAAGTTGTTATAAAGTTCACACAAACTTTAACCAACTCAAGTATATAAATCAATCAGGGCAGCCTCAACCACCCTGTGGAAAATTCGACAAAACTTCCAACATATCTTCCTCCTCATCATCTGAAACGGTAATAGCTGGCGGAGTTTCATCAATACCCATAAGTGTTTCCAAAATACGACAAAGCCGTTGTATTCCAATATGCGCGGGAGGGTTACTTTGCTGATACGCACTTAATGCTCTTAATCTAGGCAGGTCCATTTCATTACGCACATAGTCGTAATCTTTACCCATTGTCAGGACTAAATGCGTGTACAGCTCCTCCCAGTTTATTCCCCCGAGCTTTCACCTACGGGTTTACCTGTATATTCCAAGCCGGACGTTTTAGTTACTAGGGCTAATACTTCTTCCATGTTACCCATATCTAAGAGCTCATCCGAAACATATTCACGGGTAATATCCGGGTAATTCCGTTTTAAACAAATATGAGCCATATCCACGATTACAGACACAGGCACATCATTTGAGCTTAATTGCTCTTGGAAACGCTCAAGTGTACCCAATGGTGCCGGAGCAAAAATCCAAGTCTGACCAGCTATTTCTTTACTATTACCACGCGGGTTATCAACTTGCTTAAATTGCATCTGGCATTACTCCGATAAATCAATTTTGAAAACACGGTTAAGATCGTCAGCCATAGGCTGGAATTCAAACTCAGGAATATCGTAATCGTCCTGTTTTGAACTGAATCCAAGTTTGTTACTGGTACAACGGAAGAAATTCATGTGCATGAACTTGCCTTTGTAGTCACGTTGCAGGTCAACGGCAAACTCTGGCGTATAACCCATATCTAGGTTTGATACAGTGATTGACTTAGCACCCGCTACCATTGCTGAATAACGGAAGTTAATAAATACCGTTTTACCTGCATCGGCAGCAGCAAATGTATAAGCACCGGTTGCCGCATCTACACTGTATTGCCCTGTTGTTGGCGCTGAAGCTACACGTTTAAGGGGAATTGCTTTCGCATCCGTTACGCCTAGATCCTTTACGAACGTACCGCTATTAGGAACAACCGGAGTAACAGTACCGCCAGCCGGAATCACTTCACCATTAATGGTTTGGGAAACTGTTTCAATTCCACCTTCAGCAACAACGCCACCGAAAAAAATTGAATTTAACAATGTACCGTTAATACGTCCGAAAGAAGCTTTACATTTAATAGTACCTTTACCGCGTGCAGCATCTACGGCGAATTGACCACGACCGAAAAGCTCTTTTAAGTCATAGCTAATATCCACACCAACGGATTGCATCACCCCCACTTCTACTGGTGTGGGATTAATAATCGGTTGCCCGTATACATCTTGAATCGGTGTAGCAAAGATCTTGCCGGCACCAAATAAATATTGAGCCATTTATTTTGACCTCTCTAAAATGACAAAACCGCCATCGAGGCGGTCATAAAATGAATATTTTGTTAATTGGTTGTGAGGATCCGGATAGGGATAATGGCAATCGCCTGATCATCTAGCATGTTTTCTACTGCTTCATACACTTCTATTGTGCCTTCAATCCAGCAATGCTCAACCAAACCTCCCAAGGTCTGACATTCATTAAAATCTGGATGATCTGGCTGAATAGCTTCACGTACACGATCGATGAATATATTCATCTGCGATGATGGCGGCTTTGTAGTGTCCGATTCATGAATATAGAGATAAACCTCAGCAGCTAGTTCAACTTTTGAATCCATACCATGTACCGGGACTTCTTGCTGATTGCCTTGTGTAATAAACATGGCTGGGCGCTGTTCTGGTGTTACATGGTTAAAGTGACGTAAACGGCGACTTACCGTAATCAATCCTTCTACCCTTGTGCTTAACCTTTCAAACAACGCCTGATAGATTGCTTCGCTATCCACCTGCTATACCTCGCTCAATTGCTGCATCAATATTTTTCGGCACAATCTTGGCCACGATATCCAGTGAATCACGCATGAACCGCAATTCTCTAAATCGAACATTCCTAGAATGGGCCTTAATATTGACCTGAACAGGTGAAATAGGTCGGCCAAACGCCTGTTTAATCGTCCTGAGGTGAGCTTTAACACCCAAAGCTCCGTTTAGACCAAACTCATGTGCAGGTGCATATGGGACCAAAGCACCACCAGCGCCTACGGTTCCCTCTATGAAATCCTTATCCTCATCCACCTTTGATGAAACGGATCCACGCAAACGGCCAGACTGAACTTTGAGTCGTTGGCCACTTAACATGTCTTCCTGAACAATCCGCTGTAAGCGCAAAGTAAGAGCGTTAACCGTGCGTCTTATTTCAAACCTAACGCGATTATTCATCTCATCAAAATTGACCTGAGCATCAACACGATAATCGCTCATAACTTAATTACTCTTTAGCAGATGCTGCAGATTTCTTTGGCTCAACCACTTCAACATAACGCTCAAAACCTAAGGGCTTTAAAATATGGATAATGTCATTATCCGATTCCAAAACGCCGTTTTTGATATCTAGGTTTTGCCCGGCAATAACGAGTTTGGTTGGCTTATAACCTTCTGGTGCCTGATATTTAAAAGGCATGGGATTCTCCTATACGACAAAAGCACCGACACCCAAACGGTTAGGGTTTGTGCCTTCATCATCAATTGGAATTGAATTTTTTAACGCAAGGTAGCGTTGGCCATACATGCTGAGATCATAGAAAGCTTCTTTCGATGATCGTGAATAACTCACACTTTGGCCCGCAATTGTCATGCTTGAGGCGGTACCAAAAGCAGCACCATTGCCACTTACAGTACCCACTTTAAGAATATGTGCTGCATATAGACCTACAGCACGTTCCTTTAATGCCCCGAACTCAATTTGAGAAACAATCAGATCCGCCTCTTCTAAAGCATCTTGAATTTTTGCATCTGGCAAAGACATTAAACTCGAATCAGTCGAGAATTTCTGGCGAAACGTTTGTACGTCCATACAATCACCTTATTCTTTAGCTTGAGCCAACTTAGCTTGTAACTGCTCAAGTGTTTCATCATCACTAAACGTTACTTCAAGCGCTGTTAATTCAGCTTTCACGGTGGCCAAAGCAGCTTCTTCTGCAGCTTTTGCCGCATCACCTGCTGCATCGTTTTGTTTACCGCCTTTACCACCACGGCCACCGGTTTTACCACCTGCCTTTGGTTCTTCATCTGGGATTTCCTGAACTTCGAGCTCACCTTTTTCAACGAGTGATTTAAAGGCTTTACCTTTTGAAATACGTGTGAGATCCGAAGCACTAACTTGTACGGTTTGGCCTTGACCGACTTGAATCCCATCAAAAGAAAAAGCGGCCTGAGAGCCGCTGTAAGTAATTTTTGGCATGTTTAGTAATCCTTATTCAACATCGTAGTAGCGGAGAGAATCGACACGTTTTAAATAGACACCTTCATACATATAGTGTCCCGGTGTACGCATCACATAATTGATAGGTTGAGCTGCCAAGAATTCCAGTTCATTACAACGGAAAGTAATACAGCTCGGATCACGGCGATAAATAATACTGCGGTCAGTACCACCTTCACCTTTACCTTCAAGCATACTTTCAGAAGTGAATGTCAGTGTTTTACCTTGCATTGCAAAGGTGTTCTTTTCCTTAATGTATTCAAGGAAAGTTTTACCCGCTGAATCTGGAACAATACGGCTCGCTAGAATAGTGAACTTATTCTCAGGCATCACGAAAGTATCAGGTTGAATACTGCCATCGAACTTAGAGGCATTAGAAGCACCTTTAATTGCCTTATTGATATCGGCAAGAATGACCTCTACTGTGGCAGTCGTATAATCTACCGTAGAAGTAATCACCTCAACACCTGTTTGATTATAGAAGCCTAGCAAACCAGTTTCAGGCTCGCCAAACCAAGCGACATCACTCATGTGATTTTCATAGGCCAATCGAGCTGCTGCAACTTTGTCAGTCGTTAACTGGATACCTGCTTTTAAGGCAGCTGCAGCATCAAAAATACTGATTTCATAACCAATAACACCAGGCTGTACAGTGAGTTTTACTTCATCGTAAACAACCTCTGCTAATGGCACATCATTACCTTGACCTGAGAAGCGCTTACCACGTCCTACACCTCTCTTACGTTGCAAGACACTAGCCGAACCTATAACTGCACCTTCCAATCCTTCAATTGGTAAGTACTTTGCATAAGCTTGGGCTTCAGCAAGTTGCGGTGTCATTTCATCGATTGATTCAAGCTTTAATAATAACTTGGCAAAGTTATCTAAATTAAATGCATCCCCTACAGCGATTTGCACCCCATGTGCAACTGCTGATAGGCGGATTTTCATTTGTTCTAATTGTTTTGACATTGATTATGCTCCACGTAAACGAAGAATAGCTAATCCATCAGGACCAGTGATGGTTTCCCAAGAGGCATTAGGTAGTTCCGTAGAATCTAATGCTGAAGAAGAAAGTGAACCAAGTGGCGCTTGGGCAGTAGGGTTCGAAGTACGTACATAAACCTTCGCATTGATATCGATCACTGGAGCTGAAGGCTTCACCCAGATAGAACCGATTTGCATTACAGGTGCACAGTCCTTAGCTTGATAGGCTTCTTTACCTAAGGCATTTTTTCCAGATTTACCCACGTGCTGAAAAACCACTACACCAAACTTTGTATTGGTTGCCCCAGTTACTGCGCTTACGGTTTTCCCGTCAGCAGATTGGACCACCACTTCGCCGTCACTAACTACGCCAGTACCAGCAACTGGCAAAGATAAAATTTCTTCGGGCATGTGCAGGCGAGCACGCATACCCGGAATAGCTTGAGGGGTTAAAGACATTTGCAGTTCTCCAGTTAATTAGAAACTTTGTTTCCAAGCTTCTTTTTTGTTGTTTGGTTTAGGCTCCCCATCTACTGGTTTACCGTCACCAGTTTTAACTTGCTGTTGCTGGTGAAGAGCATCACCTACAGGATTAGAAGGATGTGTACCCTTCACAGCACAGAGTGCACGGAAAGTTGTGTCGATCTGCTCTGGCTTTGCATCACCTACTGATACGTTACCCATCAAAGCAGTTACTAAAGCATCACCCGCTTTAGCAGCAATTACATCACGTTTGATTTGCTCGCATGTGCAGCCTTCAGTTTTAACTGTTGGCACCAATGCTTTAGCATCCGCAATAACAGCAGCACGTTCAGCAGCAGCTTGCTCAAGCTTTTCAGGCGTCATCTGGTTCTTTTCCAGATCACCTACTTTTTGCTCCAGTGCTGTTTTTTCGGCATGCAATTGATCTACAACCGCTTGAATGGCACCTAGTTCATCACCGATAGAAAATTGCTTATCACCAACTTTAAGTTTTGCAGCCTTCAAGTTTTCCAGCTGCTCTTGTTGCTGCTTTAATGCATCGGCCAGAGGCGTGTTATCGCCGATGTTAAAACGGATACCGTTTACAATTACTTCCATTGTTTTATTCCCCTTTGGTGGAGTTTGCTGTT
Source organism: Acinetobacter sp. AOR01_HL (assembly GCF_027855455.1). Lineage (NCBI taxonomy): Bacteria > Pseudomonadati > Pseudomonadota > Gammaproteobacteria > Moraxellales > Moraxellaceae > Acinetobacter > Acinetobacter sp. AOR01_HL. The sequence continues at coordinate 200,803 of NZ_JAKTIM010000017.1, forward strand.
TGTCACCGATGCGGCAATCACCACCACAACGGCCATATTTAACGAGTGCTACGTGATTGCCAATAAAATTGGTAAATTTGGCTTGATACGGCGTGCCATCTGGCGCAGTACCCTGCTCAACGATTAATAAGGCTCCATAGCCAAGCGACATTTCTAGCCGCTCGTTGCTTTGGATCAGATCAATGCTGATCTTGTCTTTAATAAGCAAATCGCCCACCAGATAATCACCTTCCTGCCGGACGTTCTCACAATAGCCAATGTGATAATCCTTCCAGTTAGAAGCGTTAATTTCATTTTTAGGCGGGTGATAGTCAGTAGTGTCTACACCATTGAAGCTTTGAATAGCCTCAGGCTTGAAAAGCTCTTCTGCAGGCGTGTAGACATTAATGACTTGATCAGCGGTATAACCTTCCAGTGATGGAAACTCATACGCATAGTACTGACGTACTTGAGGCGCTTTAGCTAAGCGAACATTGACGCATTTCAGATACCCCTCTTTGGTAAATGAGCGTGTCGATTCGCTTGGCGCAAAGTCACCAATTTTGAGTTGGTAAATGGTTTTCATAAATTGCGCTCAATAAAAAACCCACCAAATGGTGGGTTTGAAATATCAGATTTAATTTCCTGTGATGAAAATTTTCTTTATTCGTAATCTAAGGTAAATCTATGGCCTGTTTCCTTAATTATATAAACAAATCTTTGATTAGCCTCATCCATCTCCAAACCGATAGTTGCTATTTCAGTTGTTCTTTTTTGAGGGTCAGCCTCTAATATTTGATCAATATTCGTAGAAATTGCATCAAATGAGTTCTCAAATGTAATTAAAATCCTCTGAACATTCGTTATGGCTTCTACAGGCGATCCATTAGCAACAACACCAAAACCTGGTGGGTGATATTCTGTACCATCCTTTACTCTAACTGTTGTGTTGTAGCCTTTACGTCTTAAAATTTTATATTGCTCTTCTGTCAATGGTTCGCTAGTCGATTCAGACTTAAAACTAATTAGTAGATTAGGCCAATTTTCATGAATAGTTTCGATGATATCTAAATCGCACCAATCGCCATGTGAGAAAATACCAATAATGTGTGCTTGAGAGTTAGAAAAGTGGATAAACAATAAATCCGACGTTCTTTCCATATACCCATCACTTTCCACAACATTACCTAAATGAAAATGCTGGATTCTCCAATGAGATAACATATCATCATTATAATCTAGCTTTTTAAGGTTTCTGCTTTGATATTTATTTAAAGAGTTTCCTTTTTCTATATCTAAAATAATTTTTTGATAAGCACCTAAATGTTCAGCAGGTATGACTAAATTTTGAGGTTCAATCACCTCTCTCGGTTGAGCGTTAATAATTCTGTACTTATAACGTTGATATAAATGAATTGGTCCATTTGTTCCAGCCTTATAATTACCAAACTCACTAACTAATTTTTTATGACAGTAATCTTCGTAATCTTTTAAAATTTCATTTTTAATTTCCATTACCCCACCTTAATAAAATGATTAAATAAAATTTAATTACCAAGTTATTAAAATCTCATAAAGTAATTAAATTAATCAATCAAAATATCCTCATAATTAGGCAAAGCTGTGCAACGACAACGAATAGGCTGACCGGGATGCCCACCATCTGGCGGTGAATCCCATCTAAATGTCTTGCCCTGCTTATGTTGATGATCTGGCCTTACACGCTCATCTTTCGCCGTTTGCCATGTGTATGTCTCAACACCCATTGAAAGCTGTCGGGCTTGGTTAATTTGGCCGTTAATCTTGCCCATCTGATCACTAGCAATAAGACGTGCACGATAATCAGTAGATAATCCTAATTGCTTAATAGCTTTGGCCAACTCTTCATTAGTTTGTCCAGTCTGCAAAGCATTGGTGATTAATACCTCAAGCTTATCGGCATATTGCTGCGGAATAGACTTAATCAAACTGACATTTGCCGTAATGTTTAGATCTACCTCGTCTTGGATATCAGCAGCTCGATAAAACGGCGTAAGATCCACACCAATAATTGTTTTGGTGTGCTCTGCAATTTGCTTGTCCACTTCCTTTTGGGTGTCAGTCACAACCTTTGTGGCCAACGGACGGGAAACCTCAACAACATACTTTGTGAGCTTTTCCCTAAACGCCGCCATCATGTCAGAGAACCATGCATCTCCGATGTTCTGGCCTACTGTAGGAATAACTAATTCCTTAGTTTGTTCCTGACAATATTTTGAGATAGCCAGTAATTGCCGTGTGTAATAAAGCTCTACACGGCGGTTTACGTGCACGGCTCTCGGCTTAGAAGCTTTACGACCTTTTTTACGTTTCTTCGCCTGCTGGAGGTGGGGTTTCAGGATCTGAATTATCGTTGTCATTAAGCTTCACCATTGTCTCAAGCTCTTTGATATGTTTTTCATCAATCACTGAATAAACACCATCAATAACAAGCTGTTTTGCTATCTGTGGCTCTGTGATGATGCCCATTTCTAAATACTTGGAATCCCGTTCAGCGTTAGCTTTCTCAACTTCAGAGCGGACCTTAGCGTCTAATTGCCATAGAGGATTGAACACAACATCTAAGCTTGGAATCTGACGACCAAATGTGGCTTGAACAATTACTCTTAAAAGCTTCATCATGAATGGCTTTAAGGACCATATTTGCTTAGTTGCAATACTGTCGTAATAGTTCCGTGTGTCATGCTCGCCTGTTGCATTCATCCCTGCAGGTGATTGACCGAATAAAATCGTATATGGCATATCAGCTGCACCAGCAGTTTGAATCGAATACTCACGCATGAGGTCAGGCAGACCGCCAAAGCTATAAGATTTAGAGTCATACTCCTCCTCTTTATCCAAGACGATCATGCCATTCAAGCCCTTAAGCAATCCGACACTAAGAAAACGTTCAGCTACGGATTTCATATCCTCTTTGATCTTATCGACCAAGTTAGGTGTTCTAATCACGTCAATTTTTGATTCATGGACCAGACTAGCAGTGGCTTTCTTTACGGCAGCATGATCAAGTAGATCCTCATAAACTTCCTGTAAGACACTTACAGGCTCTTCATTGACCACATCTGCATGACCAAATTTAATTAAGCGGGTGTGGTGGATCCGTTGGTTAGATTTACCATCAAGCTTTAGCTTGTAAAATTCAGGCTGCTTTAAAACGCCACCTGCCTCCTTAGGCGATAAATATTTACTGGTATCAGCTTCAATGTGCTTTTTCTTAAGCACCGTGAAAAACTCTAAACGACCAATACCTAACTTGTTTAAATCAAACGGTTGATCTAAGTTGCCGCCGTCCACTGTTCCTAGAAGCACATAGCAAACACCATATAAGCGAGAAAGTACTAAACTAGATAAGAGCACCCCATCTAAGTTAAATGCCTTACACGCCTCTTTAAGCTTTAGTAAATCGTTATCCTGAATCCCTTCAAAAAACCAACCAGCTCGGAGCATGTCACTTGCTGGACGGTTTACGATGCGCTTAGCCAACCAGTGTTGATACACGGCTTCTAATTGCTCATCAGGAATTACTTTCTTAACGAAAGAACCGTGTGAAGCTTTGTCACGTTGGGTACCAATATTTGAGACAAAGTTTGTATACGCCCCTGCATCGCCAATTGCATCGGGCTTTTTAGTTTCAGCCATAATTTCCTCTAATCAAATACAGTTGGCTTTTTGGCTAATGAATCATTAATTGCATCAATGGTCGGGTCCCACTGGTCGTCATGATCATGTGACCAATCAGCAGTAAGGCCTTCAATCTCTTCAATGTAATTCAATAGCCACGGTGCATTAGCTGGCAACCAAACACGGCGTTCTTCAACATAAAGAATGACATCCATAGTCCTTGATAGCTTGTCAGTACTTCGCTGAATCGCACGTATTGGTAAAGTGGTCTGCTTAGATATGGACTGAATTAAACCGGTACCACTCGCCTTATCCTCTACAGCCATATAACGAAGCTTGCCGATCTTTGTGTTACTGTCCTTATGTTTATTGATAAAAGCTTTAGCTTCTTTCAATAGCTCTGGTGCTTCCCATTTGCCACGCTTCACATCGATGATGTAAAGGTTATTGTCATAGCCAAGACCTGCGCATAAGAACACTGAAAAGTCATTATGCTCTTTTGTCTTTTGCGCCGTATCTGCCCAAATCGCACGCCATTTAAGAACAGGTAAGTCTAGGTAACGTGGGAACCATTCAGCTTTAACCAGATCACCACCCAGCTTTTTAGGGTTCTGCATATATTGGCTTGCAAATGTATAGCGTGACACTGTGGCGCCGTCTTTATCTTCTCCGCCTTTCTCCAGCTGCAGCAAAGAAAGTAAAGATTCTTTTAACGGCCAATAGCTTTGTCGACCTTTCTCATCACGTTCAACATCACGTGGGATTTTGCGCTGTATGTGCTCTGGTAGCTTACTGATGTACTCATCATCAATAAGTGCGGGAATACTGATCTGTTCCCACTCACCAGGTACATTACCCGTCATCACAAAGTTAGTCGGATCTTCAACGTGTAACCGCTGCATGATCAAAATAATTGGCGTGTCAGATTTAGCTTTACGAGAGTTGACCGTATTTAGGATTTTACGGTTTGCTTTACGTCTTGCTGTCTGGCTAAATGCATCCTCAGGCTTTAATGGGTCATCCAGAATAATCGCACCGGTAAAGCCCTCATTAGCTAATGTACCGGCACGGCGACCAGTGACCTGCCCACCCATTGATGCAGAATAAACATGACCAGCATCGTAACCATCTACTGTTGTTTTCCAGCTAGACTTAGCATCCGTACTGGTAGAAATCTTTACTGGCCATAAACTCTGAAAGTCTTCTGACTTAACAATGTTCCTTGCTGTTGCAGATACATCCTCTACAAGTGATTGCGAGAAAGACAAATACAAAAAGCGCGAACGAGGATTACGAGCTATACCACGGGCAATAAGATTTGTGAGTAGTTCAGTCTTACCGCTTCCGGGTGGAACGTTAATAACTAGGTTTTTAACCTTGCCAGCTATAACCTCATCAATCTTGTCGGCAATATATTCATGATGCCAATTGACCGAAAACTTAAAACCCATGCGAGGCAAGAAAAATGCTCGTGTGAAAAATAAATGTTCTTTCTCACATTTGATCCGCTTAGCTTTGGTTTTAACAGGATCAATATTCGTTCTCGAGTTCATCTATCGCCTGCCTTACCTGCTCATCGGTAGCAGTCACATAGGTAATGTTTTCGCTTTGTAATGGACCGCCGCCAGCGCCTGTAATTTCAGTCTTATTCGTGTACTTGCCGCCTATGTCCTCAGCAGCTTGCTTAAGAATGCTTAAAGCTGCTACACGGTTTCTACTGTGCTTTTGATATTGGCTTTCATATCGCTGTAAACGCACCGCTAAGTTTGCAATTGGGATTGCCTCAGGCTTACCCAAAAACATTTCGCGAGTCTTTTCAAAATCTTTTCTTAATTCTTCACTCAGGTTCTCGCCTGCCCGTTTTGTCGGATCGTATTTCTCACACTGCTGTTTAGTAACTTTTATCCCGTATTCTTGGTTGACGAGCTCAGCAGTTTCTGTGGGTGTATTAAATACGGCAAGTGAGCGAACTATAAAGAGTTTTACCTCTTTTTTTAGAGCCGCCATATCCTCAATCCTGTCAACCTACGTCAACCTAAATAGCCAAAAAAAAGAGCCTCAAGGCTCAGGTAATTACGCAGTTTCCACAGCATTTCGAAATATCTAAATCAGAAACAAACGGCGGATTTTTAGCGACCTCAATTAATCGCTTAACGTTTTCATTTGCACCCCAGCGTTTAACAACACCGATGAACTCTTCCACATCGTGACCAGCTAAATAGTGCTTTGGTAATCCAGTATGATCACTGTAAATAATCTCACCGTCCGAGTCTCGTTCTACACCAATGTGATAAAGCTCATGTTCAAGCAAAGCACAGAACTCGCTATCGTTTGCCTTTTCACAAAAGCTTGCATCGATTGTGATTAAGTAAACTGGAACGAATCCGAACCAGTCGCGCATTTGCTGCTCTTGTCGGGCTTTCTTCCAGCCACCTTGTTGAAACATAACCTTTTCACATTGGCCAAGCACCATACGCTTAGCTCTGGTATAAGCAGAAGAAGCCCATGCAAAAGCCAAGAAACCCTCATTGTCATGAAGCATCTCAGCAATATGGTCATGGTCTGGATTATGTAAAGGACCACCAAGCGTAAGAAAATTAGCAACTACCCATTGTTTTAAATCAGGTGCCGGTATTAAACGGAGTGCTTCCTCTTCTTCTGCCTGATCCATAAAATCAGTTGGAGGAAATGGTCTGATCTGATCCATTAAATATTTGCCTCTTTAAATTTTTAAGCCATTGGCTTGCGAAATGAGCTTGGATCTGTAATGGACCAGATTCATTAATCTTAAATCTTGGTGCTGCCTCTAACCGAACAACGGTATATCCCATTTCTTCAGCAACATCGTAACGGTCCATACTCCACGCCTTTGTTGCCAGCTTGCCCTTTCGTCCACCTGACCAGGGACCGCCAGCAATTTCAACTAAAATACGATGTTCAATTAAATGAAAATCAAAACGCCAATGCTTTGTTGA